>DASUPM010000463.1:0-5418 GCA_036281095.1 Pseudorhizobium sp. | reverse complement strand
AGAGCGGTACCGATGAAAACGAGATGCCGATCCGCGCCGTTCTGAACCGTGCCGTTTCGCCGGTCGAGATCTACTGGGCTCCCTGAAGCCCGCACCGAAGCACCATCCCGGAGCGATCCGGCGGCATTCGCCGCTCCCAGCCGGCTTGCTCCCGAACCGAAGGACAAGGCCATGGCTGCTCATTCCAGCATAGAAGCGATCACAGCCCGCATCGTGGAGCGCTCCAAGCCTCGCCGCGAGGCCTACCTGGAACGCGTCCGAAGCGCAGTTTCCCGCGGCCCCCACCGGGCAGTCCTCTCCTGCGGAAACCTGGCGCACGGCTTTGCCGCCTGTTCCCCCTCGGACAAGGCGGATCTCACCGGTGACGTCGTGCCGAACCTCGGCATCATCACTGCCTATAACGACATGCTGTCGGCCCATCAGCCCTATGAGACTTTCCCGGCAATCATCCGGGAAGCGGCAAAGGAGGCGGGCGGCGTGGCGCAGGTCGCCGGCGGCGTGCCGGCCATGTGCGACGGCGTCACCCAGGGACAGCCGGGAATGGAGCTCTCGCTCTTCTCGCGCGACGCCATTGCCATGGCGGCCGGGATCGGGCTGTCCCACAACATGTTCGACGCCGCAGTCTTCCTCGGCATCTGCGACAAGATCGTCCCCGGCCTCGTCATTGCAGCACTTAGCTTCGGCCATCTGCCGGCCGTCTTCATCCCGGCCGGCCCGATGACTACCGGGCTGCCGAACGACGAGAAATCACGGATCCGGCAACTCTATGCCGAGGGCAAGGTCGGCCGCGCCGAGCTGCTGGACGCGGAATCGAAGTCGTATCACGGACCCGGAACCTGCACCTTCTACGGCACCGCCAATTCCAATCAGATGCTGATGGAGATCATGGGCTTCCACCTGCCCGGCGCATCCTTCATCAATCCGGGCACGCCTCTGCGCGATGCTCTGACAAGGGAAGCGGCGAAGCGGGCGCTTGCCATCACCGCGCTCGGCAACGAATTCACGCCGGCGGGCGAGATGATCGACGAGCGTTCCATCGTCAACGGCGTCGTCGGGCTTCATGCCACCGGCGGTTCAACGAACCATACGCTCCATCTGGTTGCCATGGCGCGCGCCGCCGGCATCCACCTCACCTGGCAGGACATTTCGGAGCTGTCCGACATCGTGCCGCTTCTTGCCCGGGTCTATCCGAACGGATTGTCGGACGTGAACCACTTCCATGCCGCCGGCGGCATGGGCTTCCTGATCAGGCAACTCCTGAAGAACGGCCTGCTGCATGATGACGTGCGCACCGTCTTCGGCCACGGACTGGAGGCCTATACCGTCGAAGCGAAGCTCGATGCCGACGGCGCCGTGATCCGCGAGCCGGTGCCGGATGCGAGCGGAGATCCCAAGGTCCTTGCGCAGATGGAAGCGCCCTTCCAGCGGACAGGCGGGCTCAAGATGCTGACGGGCAATGCCGGAAAGGCGGTCATCAAGATTTCGGCCGTCAAGCCGGAGCGCCACGTGATCGAAGCGCCCGCCATCGTCTTCCACGACCAGCAGGAACTGCAGGACGCCTTCAAGCGCGGCGACCTCAATCGCGACTTCGTCGCAGTGGTCCGCTTCCAGGGCCCGAAAGCCAACGGAATGCCGGAACTGCATCGGCTGACACCGCCACTCGGCGTGCTGCAGGACCGCGGCTTCAAGGTCGCTCTCGTCACCGACGGCCGCATGTCCGGCGCGTCGGGCAAGGTACCGGCGGCGATCCACGTCACTCCGGAAGCCTCCGATGGCGGGCCGATCGCCCGGATCAAGAATGGCGACATGATCCGCCTCGACGCCGTTGCGGGCACCTTGGAAGTCCTGGTCGATGCTGCGGAATTTGCGGCGCGCGAACCTGCCTCCGCCGATCTTTCAGCAAACGAATTCGGGATGGGCCGCGAGCTGTTCGCGATCTTCAGGCAGAACGCCGGAACGGCGGATACCGGCGCCGGCGTGTTCGGCTAGAAAATCGGCTCAGCCGCCGCCTCCGTCACCATCACCAGGACCGGATGTCCAGTACCTTGTCGCGGTGGGCCGGATGCGTCGAGAACACGAAAATCCGGTCGAGTTCCTTCTGGGCGAGGATGCGCAGGAACCGCACCTCGACGGTGTTGTTCGCGAATGTCTTCATCAAGAGGCACCCGACCTTGGTGATCCGTGCGTCGGGGATATCGAGGTAGAACTGCTCCGGCAGCTTGTACTGCGTAAGAAGCCCCAGGATTGCGCCGCTCATGGAAATCCGCAGCACATCGCAGCGGCGGGACGCCATGTTCATCACACCTTTTTCGGTATATTCGAGACGGGCGGCGTTCATCGTGTCTTCCATCCGGTACCGCGTTTCGCGGTCGTACATGAAAGATTCTTCCTTGTTCAAAAAGTGATTGTTGCCGCTCGAAACACCCACGACCTGTCTCCCTGTCATATGGAAAAAGAGTACAAGCCGAAGTTTAACAGACGGTGTTTCCCGTCACGATTTGCCTCTTTTCAGATCACTCCGTCCAGGCTGCGGAGATCCCGCCGTCAATGGCCGGACCTGTATGTTTTTCCTTCGGAATCAAAAAGATGGAGTTTGTCGGCGGAAGCCGACAGCCGTACCGTATCGCCCTTTCTGGCGGCGAAGACGCCGGGTATCTTTGCAATCACCGGTTCCTGATCGCCGACCTCCTCCAGATAGAGGAGCGTGACCTCACCCAGTGCCTCGACGATCGCGATCCTGCCTTCGAAAAGGAACTCTCCGTTGTTCGAAACAGTCAGATCCTCAGGTCGCACACCAAAGCTCGCTGACTTGCCGGCTTCGGCGGCACCGGTAGCGATCGGTACGCTCACCGTCTTGCCGCCTGCCAGCGCCACGGTGGTCGTCTCGCCGGTATGAGAGATCGTGACGGGAATGATGTTCATGGCCGGCGAGCCTATGAAGCGGGCGACGAAGAGGTTTTCCGGCCGTTCGTAGAGCTCCAGCGGCGCGCCTACCTGCTCGATGCGTCCGGCCGAAAGAACCACGATCCGGTCGGCGAGCGTCATCGCCTCCACCTGATCGTGGGTGACGTAGATCATCGTGGTGTCCGGCATGGACTCGTTGAGCTTGGCGATCTCGATGCGCGTGGCGACGCGAAGGGCCGCGTCGAGGTTGGACAGAGGCTCGTCGAAGAGGAAGACCTTCGGGTCGCGGCAGATGGCGCGGCCGATGGCGACGCGTTGCCGCTGGCCGCCCGATAGTGCCTTCGGCAGGCGGTCGAGATAGGGCGTCAACTGGAGAATATCGGCTGCCGAACGCACCCGGCGATCGATCTCGTCCTTGCTCTCGCCGGCGATCCGCATGCCGAAGGCCATGTTGTCGTACACCGTCATGTGCGGGTAGAGGGCGTAGGACTGAAAGACCATGGCGATGCCACGCTTGGAGGGCGGTATTTCGTTGACGAGCTGGCCGTCGATGAACATCTCGCCGCCCGTGATCGTCTCCAGTCCTGCGATCATCCTGAGCAGCGTCGACTTTCCGCAGCCGGAGGGCCCGACGAACACAACGAACTCGCCCTGGCGAATGTCGAGGTCGATCCCGTGGATCACCTTCACCTGACCGTAGGCCTTGCGGATATCCTTCAGAACAACGCCTGTCATGTCTCCTCCCCTTCGTCCTCCTGGGCCCGGCGGGCGAAGAACGCCTTCCAGACCGGCAAGTTGACGCTGTTGCCTTCCACAGTGCTCTCAAGGCCGCATCCATCGAGCATTTCCAGTCTCCTGCCGTCGGCTCAGCCGCCCTTGACCGAGCCCGCCAGAAGGCCGCGAACCAGGTATCGCTGGAGACCGAAGAACACCAAGACAGGTACGACGATCGTGATGAAGGCAGACGCCGTCAGGATCTCCCACTTGCCGCCCTGCGAGCCCAGAAGCGCATTCAAAGCGCCCGTCAACACGAGTTGGTCCCTGCTCGTCCCCAGGAAGACCATGGCGACCAGAAGGTCGTTCCATGTCCACAGGAACTGGAAGATCGCGAAGGACGCCAATGCCGGGAAGGACAGCGGCAGGACGATTTTCATGAAGATTTCGAAATCGCTCGCCCCGTCGACCCGCGCCGACTCGATGATTTCCTTCGGCAGTCCGGCGATGTAGTTGCGCAGCAGGTAGATCGCGAGCGGCATGCCGAAGGCGGCGTGGGCAAGCCAGATGCCCACATAACTTCGCGACGGGATGCCGAACAACGATCCTATGTCATTGTACAGCCTGAGCAGCGGTATCAGCGACATCTGCAGCGGGACCACGATCAGCCCCACCACGAGGGCGATCAGCAGCGCCCGGCCGGGAAATGCCATCCACGACAGCGCATAGGCCGCGAAGGCCGAGATCAGGATGGGAATGATCGTCGCGGGAACGGCGACCGTCAGGGAGTTGACGAAGGCCTGCCCGATCCCCTGCGAGGTCAGAACGGTCTGATAATTTTCCAGCGTAAATTCGGGCGGGCTGGCGACGGCGAGATAGACACGCCGGCCTCGCTCGCCATCGAACGGCTCGGCGCTGGAATGGACATAGGAGCCGTCCTCGTTGACCACCAGCGTTTCCCCGTCGCCAAGGTCGGCTGTCTGCCCCGCCTCGAATTCGGCGGGAGCGGCGATGCGTGTTCCGAAATGCCGAACCGTTCCGCCGGCGCCCTCCTCGAAGACGGAGCCGGATATGACGTAGTTCGCGCCTTCCTGGCGGGCGGTGGAAGGTTCGGCCAGCCGTGCCGCCGCCGTCTGCGTCGAACTGGTAAAGGCCGTCCACCAGCCGGAGGTGGTGATCTGCTCCTTGTCGCGGACCGACGTGATCAGAATGCCAAGCGTGGGGATGAGCCAGATGATGACGATCAGCAGGACGGAGAGGTGAACGAGCAGCCTTGGCAGTCCGACACGGCGCATCTGCATCGTCATCGACGCCATCTCAGTGCCCTCCCGTCTCGCGGTTCGCCTGCCGGATGTTCCAGATCATGATGGGGGTGACAGCCGCCATTAGCACGAGCGCGATGACCGCGCTCCTGCCGGAATCCCCACCGCCCCGGAACATCCACTCGAACATCAGGTTGGCGAGCACCATGGTGTCCCACTGTCCGTTCGTCATCGTCAAGACAATGTCGAAGACCTTCAGGACAAGGATGGTGATGGTCGTCCAGACGACGGCGATCGTTCCCCAGATCTGCGGCACCATGATCTTCCAGAAAATCTGCCAGCCATTGGCGCCGTCGATGACCGCGGCTTCGATGGTTTCCTCAGGAATGCCGCGAAGTGCTGCCGAAAGGATCACCATCGCAAAACCGGTCTGAATCCAGATCAGGATGATCATGAGAAAGAAGTTGTTCCAGAACGGCAAGGCTATCCATACCTGCGGATCGCCGCCGAAGAACTGGACGATCGCATTCAGGAGGCC
>DASUPM010000462.1:0-7601 GCA_036281095.1 Pseudorhizobium sp. | reverse complement strand
ACGGCCGGCCACGTCTGCTACTATTTCCCCGACGACAAGATCCTGTTCGCGGCCGATACGCTGTTTGCGCTTGGCTGCGGCAGAATCTTCGAGCGGCCGGCGGCGGACATGTGGCATTCGCTGCAGAAGCTGGCCGCCCTTCCGGACGAAACGGCAGTCTACTTCGGCCACGAGTATACGCTTTCCAACGCCCGCTTCGCCCTGACCGTCGATCCGGACAACGCACGCCTTCAGGACAGGGCGCGCGAGGTAGAGGCCGCACGCGCCGCGGGGCGGTTCACCATCCCGACCACGATCGGGCTGGAAAAGGAAACAAATCCCTTCCTGCGAGCGAATGACCCGGGAATACGGCGCAACCTCTTGATGGAAACGAAGACCAGCGAAGAGGTCTTTGCCGAGATCCGCAAGCGCAAGGACAATTTCTGACGTGACCGCCGAGGAGATCATCAGCATCCTTGGAATGCAACGCCATCCGGAAGGCGGCTGGTATGTTGAAACCTTTCGCGATCCCGACGGCAGCCCCCGCGGCCATTCCACAGCCATCTATTATCTTCTGCAGGCCGGTGAGCGCTCTCACTGGCACCGCGTCCGCGACGCCGCCGAAATCTGGCACTTTTACGCTGGCGACCCGCTGGCGTTGAAGATCTCCCCTGACGGCATAGAGATCGAGACGGTCGTGCTGGGCGCGGATCTGGCGCGAGGCGAGCGGCCGCAGGCAATCGTTCCGGCCGATGGGTGGCAGTCGGCCGAACCTCTCGGCCGCTACTCTCTGGTCGGCTGCACGGTCGCGCCGGGCTTCGATTTCGCCGCGTTCGAAATGGCCCCGCCCAGTTGGGAACCCGGTCCCGCCTGACGCTATTCGGCCGGGGCCGGCTGAGGTTCGCCGCGCCGAAACAGCATGTCCCGCGCAGCCAGGATTGCGCCTCCGGTGATCAACAGGCATGCCAGCGCGATGCGCCAGTCGGCTTCCGCAAAACCGCTTGCGACCAGGATCAGCGTCGAAAGCAGCGGCGCGGCATAGCTCGCGGCGCCGATGATCTGGATGTCGCCGTTCTTGACCCCATAGTCCCAGGCGTAGAACGCCGCGCCGACCGGCAGCAAACCGAGGCCGACGACCGCCAGCCATTCGCCTCCATTGCCGGGCCAGACGGTCGCTTCGAGCAAGAGATGGCAGAGCAGCGACAGGAAGGACGTCGAGAGGCAGAAGCCGGTGACGACATCGGTGGAAACGCGATCGAATCGTCTGGTCAGGAGCGAGTATCCCGACCATGTGAAGGCGCAAAGGAAGGCCGCACCATAGCCAAGCGCATATTGGTCATCGAAGGAGATGCCGTTGCGGGAGACGATCGCGACCGTTCCCGCGAGGCCCGCCAGGGCCCCCGCCACATGATGCCACCTCAGCCGTTCACCGGGCAGCAGCGAGGATCCGACCACGATGAAGAGCGGCCAGAGATAGGCGATCAATCCCGCTTCGACGGCCGGCGCGTTGCGAAGCGCCGTGAAATAGAGGAAATGGTAGCCGAACAGGCCGGCGACGCCTGTAATCCATACCTTCGGCGGCTGCCGGAGAAGCTTGAGACGCTCCGGCCTCACCGCAAAGAGCAGAAGACCGGGAAGGCTGCCGATCGCAAAGGTGATCGCAGAAAGCTGAAACGGCGGCATTTTGCCTGAGGCCGCCGTCATCAGCGCCAGGAGGGCCCACATCAGGATCGCTGTAAAGCCGACCAATGTGCCGCGACGTTTCATCCTGCCCCCTTCGGAGCCGTTGCCCCGTCAACCGCCGTATCTGGCGGCTTTCACATAGACCTGTCCCATGCTCGTCGGTATGCGCGCATAGACCGGAGCATATACATTCACCGATTGCGCCTTGGCAAACCAGATCTCCATGGGCGTCTTCTTCAGATGCTCGATATCGCTGCGCCCGCGGCGAAAGCCAGACTTGGGAACATAGCGGATTTCGCAGACGATCGCCTCGCCCTCGAACCCGTCGGTAGTGAAGGCCTTCGTGCCCTTAGGCGTCAGGACCAGATCCATCCGGGATTCCCCGTCATAGATCGGAAGCCTGTTCGGGCAGACCTTGGAATCGCCGGCGAAGATCAGGCCGCTCAAAGGATCGAGGACCGAACGCAGGTCCTGGTCGGTTACAGGAACCCAACTGTCGGGACGCTTCTTCGGCTCCGGCTTCATCACCGACCGCGTCACGTTCCCGTTGCGATAGGTGACGTCGTATGTCCGGGTTCGCTTGCCGGTCTTGTAGACGAGGTTGTAGCGCTCGGCCTCCAGCCGATCGCCGCGCTTGCGGCCGCTGACGCTCGTCTTGGCGGAAATCTTGGTGATGATATCGGCAAGCCCCCAGGACCGGAAGCTGCCGGAAATGCGATAGTCCCTGCTGCCGAACTCGCTGGCGAAGGACGCCTTTGCAATCGGCAATATGCCCAGCGAAATGTCGTATTCGCTCACGTGCCGGACGCCGGCCGTATCCGCCGGGCTGGCCATGAGGCAAGCGAGGAATGTGGTTGCGAGAATTGATCGGCGTCGTGCGATCATGATGTGCCCCAGGAGATCACCCGGCTTGGTGCCCGGTCGTCAGCAATATATATACCGTCCACTATGGCAAGAAAGAGCCGCATTGGCCCGGCGCGCGGCAAATCCGCCCCCGGAATACAAGGTTTGGCTTGACGCGAGCGGTCGCACTGACTATAGAACCGCAACTTTCCAATCAGACCAGTTGGATCGGCGTGCCGGGCGTTGCCCGGAAGTGCCATTTGACTGCATAAGAAAACAAAGGTGTACCATGTCCCGTATGTGCGAATTGACCGGCAAGGGCGTCCAGTCGGGCAACAATGTCAGCCACGCCAACAACAAGACGCGCCGCCGGTTCCTGCCGAACCTGTGCCATGTCACGCTGATTTCCGACGCTCTCGGCCAGCGTTACCGCCTGCGCGTTTCGGCTCACGCCCTTCGCTCCGTTGAGCATCGCGGCGGCCTCGACGCCTTCCTTCTGAAGGCTGACGAAAGCGACCTGTCGATGCGCGCCCGCCTGCTGCGCCGCCAGATCGCCAAGAAGACGGCCGAAGCTGCCGCTGCCTGATCGGCGCATTTGATCATCGCTTCCAGAAGGGCTTGACGGGAAACCGGGCAGGCCCTTTGTCTTGGAAGTAACAGAACTCCAACTGGTGGCATCACCCAGGATAAAAAAATGCTCTATCTTCGCTATACTTCTGTCTATGCGCTGCTGATGGCGGCGATTGTTGTCGCCTCCAACTTCTTCGTGCAGTTTCCCCTGTCCGGCTCCTTGTTCGGAGTGCAGCTTGGCGACCTCCTGACCTGGGGTGCCTTCACCTATCCGGTTGCATTCCTGGTGACGGACCTGACCAACCGGCAGTTCGGGCCCTCCATCGCCCGCCGTGTCGTGTTCGCCGGCTTCGTTGTGGGCGTCGCAGTGTCGTTCTGGACGGCGATGCCGCGCATTGCCATCGCCTCCGGTACGGCCTTCCTCGTCGGTCAGTTGCTCGACATCTCCGTGTTCAACCGGCTGCGACGTCAGACCTGGTGGCAGGCGCCGCTCGCCGGTTCTCTGCTCGGTTCGGCGATCGATACCGCGCTGTTCTTTTCGCTGGCATTTGCACCGGTCTTCGCGTTCCTCGGACCGAACGAGGCCTTTGCCATCGAATGGGCGCCTGTTCTCGGCGTCATGTCGGCCGAAGCGCCGCGCTGGATTTCCTGGGCTCTGGGTGATCTCGGCGTGAAAATCCTCGTCGGCTTCGTGATGCTGCTTCCATACGGCGCGCTGATGAGCGTGCTGAAGCCGATGCCGCCCGCAAAGACCGCCTGACGTGGCCCGGCGGCCTACTCGGCCAGCCGGAACTCCAGCATCAGATTGCGCTGCAGGAACGACCGGTTGTCGTCGGATACGATGACGATGCGGATATCGCCGTCGGGGCCGGGGATGACGTCGAGGCCTTCCATGTTGTCGATCTCCGCACCCATGCCGGCCTCGATCAGGACCGCTCCGTCCACCACGGAGCCGGGGCGGATCGATCCGCCGTCGATGCGCCGGATGCGCATCCCGACCCCGCCCGTGAAGCTGAACCGCCGCTCCAGGAGCAGGAGGTCGCCGTCCGGAAGAAATGCGCCGTCCGTCACAGCCCACGGCTCGTTGCGGACGACTTTGAAGACGCCCTTCATCGGGCCGTCCAGGACAGCGGCAAACAGGTTCCCATCGCTGTCTATGCTTCGCTCGGCGACCGCCACCACCGCGCCATCGAGAGGGCTGCCCGAAGGCGCCACGGCGACGGTCTCTATTCCGCCGTTGGCACGCAGCTCGTGCTCTGGGATAACCATGTCCATGGCCTGGGGAGACGCCGTCGCAAAGCCAGGATCGGGATAGACTGAAATGCGGTGGCGTCTTTCATAGCTGACGATCAGTCTGCCGGCGCCAAGCGCAAGCCCCTCAGCATCGACCTCGAATTTTTCGCTCTTCCCTGATCCCCCGCCCGACATCGGAGCAACCGACAGGCTTCCCAGACCTGCGATACGCCCGGCGCTGTCGCGAACGACGGATCCGGTCATCCAGCCGCCGGTATCGAGCACGGCCACGAACGTCCGGCCGTCTTCCCTGAACCGGATGGAGGAGACGCCGCCGAGCCTGCTGTCGGAGGACGAATACTGGATGCCTCCCATAAACTCGAGGCTGCCGAAGCGGGTTTCGCTGGAACCTCGCTGAAAGGCCGTGATGACCTCTGTGCTGACCGGCAGCATCTGACTTGCAGGCGCGACGGGAGATGCCGCCCCCAGGACGAGAACATACGCGACCGAAGCCACACAGGCCGTTCTGATGGTTTTACCCGTCAACCGGCCCGCCGCATCTTGCCGGTCTTTTCCTCGAACAGGGCGGCCAGCTGCTCCGTCATGGCGCCGGCAAGCTCATCGGCATCGACGATGGTCACGGCCTTTCGGTAATAGCGCGTCACGTCGTGGCCGATACCGATCGCCAGAAGCTCCACCGGCGAACGGGTCTCGATCTGATCGATCACCGCCCGCAAATGCCGCTCCAGATAGTTGCCCGGGTTCACCGAAAGCGTCGAGTCGTCCACCGGCGCGCCGTCGGAGATCATCATCAGGATCTTGCGCTGCTCCGGCCGGGCGATCAGCCGGTTATGTGCCCACATCAGGGCTTCCCCGTCGATGTTCTCCTTCAAGAGGCCTTCCCGCATCATCAGCCCGAGATTGCGGCGAGAACGGCGCCAGGGCGCATCGGCGGATTTGTAGACGATATGGCGCAGGTCGTTGAGCCGCCCGGGATTGGCAGGCTTTGCCTCCGCAAGCCACTTCTCACGGCTCTGGCCACCCTTCCAGGCCTTTGTGGTGAAGCCGAGGATCTCCACCTTGACGCCACACCGCTCAAGGGTGCGCGCTAGAATATCGGCACAGGTGGCGGCCACGGTAATCGGCCGCCCGCGCATGGAGCCGGAATTGTCCAGCACCAGCGACACAACCGTGTCGCGGAACTGCGTATCGCGCTCCTTCTTGAAGGACAGCGGCTGCATCGGATCGATGATCAGGCGGACCAGCCGGGCGGGGTCGAGATATCCCTCTTCGAGATCGAAATCCCAGGACCTGTTCTGCTGCGCCATCAGCCGCCGCTGCAACCGGTTCGCCAGCCGCCCGACCGCGCCCTGCAGATGCGCAAGCTGCTTGTCGAGGAACGCCCGCAAACGGTCGAGTTCCGCCTCGTCGCAAAGCTCCTCCGCAAGCACCTCCTCATCGAATTCCTGGGTGAAGATGTGGTAGTCGACCTTCTCGTTGAAGTCGTCGAAAGGGCTGTGCGGCCGGCGGGTTTCGCCCGGCGTCTCGGAATGGTCATCCGCCTCGTCCGACATGTCGTCGTCCGACATCTCGGCGCCGTCCATTTCGCCTTCGTCCAGTTCCTCGTCCGCACCCTCGCTCTGGTCTGCCGGCGCGGCATCCGACCCGGCTTCCTCCTCGACTTCCTCGTTGTCGGCCTCGTTGCTGCGCGGCTGGTCGTCGTCGTTCGGGTTTTCCATCTCCTCGGGTTCGGAATCATCGTCCCCGAGGTCTTCCGCCATCTGCATGGAGGACAACATGTGCCGGACGAGCTTGGCGAACGCCTGCTGGTCCTCGATGGCCTCCTTTAAGCTATCGAGGTCCGTGCCAGCCTTCTCTTCGATAAAGGGGCGCCACAGATCGAGCACCTTGCCCGCACTTTCCGGCACCTTCGTGCCCGCAAGCTTCTCGCGGACGAGCATGGCCATAGCTTCCGCCAGCGGCGCATCCTCCTGACGCTCGACGCCGGAAAAATTCGCCTTTGCGTATTTCTCCGTATTCATCGATGCCAGGTTGGCGGCCATTCCGCTCATCCGCAATGCACCGATCGACTCGACCCGCGCCTGCTCCAGGGCGTCGAAGACGCTGCGCGCATCGGCCCCCTGCGGCGAAAGGCTGGCATGCGTCGAGGCATCGTGGCAGGCAAGCCGCAGGGCCATCGAATCCCCCAGCCCTCGCGTCACCGCGAGTTCGTGGAGCGTCGGACGCTTCGATATCTCGGGCAGGCGTATCCGCTCGCCGGACAGGCCCGGCCGGTCGTTGCTGAAGCTGACCTCGACCTCGCTGTCGCCGGCAATCGAGCGCACGCAGCCCGTGATCCCGCGCCGCATCGGCTCGGTGTCCACCGGGACCCCGGTCTTGCCTTTGAGATTGTCTCCGCGTCCTGCCATGTGCCGGCGCTACCTCAGGCTCCGAGGACGATGTTGGCCGCGCTCTCCTTCAGCTCGACCCCGAAGGCGCGCTGATACTGTTCGGCGACCAGCGTACGCTCCAGTTCGTCGCACTTGTTGAGAAAGGTGATGCGGAAGGCGAAGGCGACATCGCCGAAGATCTCGGCATTTTCCGCCCAGGTGATGACGGTTCGCGGGCTCATCACAGTCGAAAGGTCGCCGTTGACGAAGGCGGAACGGGTGAGGTCGGCGACCCTGACCATCTTCGATACGGTCTCGCGTCCTTCCGCCGTCTTTCCGAAGCTCTTCACCTTGGCGGCGACGATATCCACTTCCTTGTCGTGCGGCAGGTAGTTCAGCGTCGTGACGATCGACCAGCGGTCCATCTGCGCCTGGTTGATCTGCTGTGTGCCGTGATAGAGGCCAGTGGTGTCGCCGAGGCCGACGGTGTTGGCCGTTGCGAACAGGCGGAAGGCCGGGTGAGGACGGATGACGCGGCTCTGGTCGAGAAGCGTCAGGCGGCCGGAGGATTCCAGCACGCGCTGGATCACGAACATGACGTCGGGACGGCCGGCATCGTATTCGTCGAATACCAGAGCGACGTTGTGCTGGTAGGCCCAGGGCAGGATACCGTCCTTGAATTCCGTGACCTGCTTGCCGTCCTTCAGCACGATCGCATCCTTGCCGACGAGGTCGATACGGCTGACATGGCTGTCGAGGTTGACGCGCACGCAGGGCCAGTTCAGGCGGGCGGCGACCTGCTCGATATGGGTGGACTTGCCGGTTCCGTGGAACCCGGACACCATCACGCGCCGGTTGTGGGCGAACCCGGCCAGAATCGCGAGCGTCGTATCGCGGTCGAAG
>DASUPM010000461.1:0-2813 GCA_036281095.1 Pseudorhizobium sp. | reverse complement strand
ACCGTTGCCACCAAGGTCGAGCGGAAACCGAAGCTGTCTGCGCATGTCGCCGCCTCGCTCCGGTCGCAAATCCTGTCGGGCGAAATTCGGTCGGGAGAAAAACTCCCGACCGAAAGTCAGCTCACCGACGCTTTCGGTGTCAGCCGTACAGTCGTTCGAGAGGCCGTTGCCAATCTCGCCGCGGACGGACTGGTGGAATCGCGACAGGGCGCAGGCATCTTCGTTTGCGAGCGGCCGGCCATGGCCTTCGCATCCCTGACGGCCGACCTGGGAATGAAGATCTCGCATGCGCTGAACGTGATCGAGGTCCGCATGGGCCTCGAGATCGAAAGCGCGGGTCTGGCGGCAGAACGTCGGAATGCCGCCCAGGAGGCCGCCATCCAGGAGGCCTTCTTCGAGTTCGATCGACTTCTCTCGATGGGAGAGGCGACCGGGCGGAGCGACTTCATGTTCCACCGGACCATTGCGGCGGCAACCAACAATCCGTTCTATGTCGAAGTTCTGGATGCACTCGGCCTGCGGGCCATCCCGTGCGACATCACCTCCCCGTGGGGCACCGACAGCCTGTTGACGCGTGAATACCAGGTGATGCTCCAGCGCGAACACCTTGCCATTCTCAAAGCCATTTCAGCCGGCGATGCGGAAGCCGCGCGCACTGCCATGCGATTTCACCTGACGGAGAGCCAGAAGCGTTATCACGATCGCCTTGCCGACCAGCAGGCGGAGTATCGCTTTGGATCGACGGCCAGATCGTAATCACAAAACCATGAAAACAACGAGGATGCGATGACTGCAAACCATACGGACTATTCAATCCGCCAGGCCTTCGATCCGGCGACCGGCGCTCGGATGGGCAGCAGCGAACTGCGGGACAACTTCCACATCGGCAACCTCTTCAGCCCCGGCCGGGTCCAGCTCGTCTACACGCATTATGACCGCATGATCGTCGGTGGGGCCGTACCGACCACAAGCGGCCTGGAGTTGGAGACAATCAAGCCGACGGGCACATCGGGCTTCCTCGACCGCCGCGAGATGATCGCCGTCAACATCGGCGGCAAAGGCTCGATCGAGGTCGATGGGGAGCGTCATGCCCTGGATGCGCGCGACATGCTCTATGTCGGCATGGGGAGCAAGGTCGTCTTTGCCTCCGACGACGCTGCCGCACCGGCAAAATTCTACCTGCTGAGCGCGCCTGCGCACCAGAAGTACCCGACCAAGCTCATCCGCATCGGCGATGCGAAGCGGCTTGATCTCGGCAGCCAGGCGACGTCGAACGAACGGTCGATATTCCAGTTCATCCACGCCGAAGGGGCAAAGACGTGCCAGCTCGTCGTCGGCATGACCCAGCTTGCACCCGGCTCCGTGTGGAACACCATGCCTTGCCACGTGCATGATCGCCGCATGGAGGCCTATCTCTACTTCGACCTGGCCGACACCGCGCGCGTTTTTCATTTCATGGGCGAGCCCAACGAGACCCGGCATATCGTCATGGCGAACGAAGAGGCTGTCGTGTCGCCGCCCTGGTCCATCCATTCCGGCTGCGGGACATCGAACTATGCCTTCATCTGGGCGATGGCGGGGGACAATGTCGACTATACGGATGTCGATGCGGTTCCGATGGACACCCTTCGTTAGTCCGACCGAGACAGGAGGTATCACATGAGCGAGACGAAGATTTTCCATCATGACAGCCCCGAGGGCTGGACCGATCTCGGCGGAGGCAACCGGCGCCGGGTGCTGCTTCACACGGACGAACTCATGGTGGTCGAGTTTGCTTTCGAGGAGGGCGGCATAGGCGCCCTCCACAACCATCCGCATGTTCAGGCGAGCTATGTGGCGGAGGGCAGGTTCGAGGTTACCGTGGGCGACCGGACGGATACGCTTTCGGCAGGCGATTCCTTCATCGTCCCGTCCAACGTGGTCCATGGGGTGAAGGCTCTGCTGGCGGGCCGCCTCGTCGACAGTTTTACACCGCACCGGGCCGACTTCCTCGCCTGATGCTATGACATCCGCGGGCTAACGCGCTCGCGGATCGTTCAACTGGGATGGCTGAACCTCGAAATGATCCAGGATCACCGCAATGTTGCGGCGGTGAGCCTTGAAGTAGAGGTCGAAAAGATCGCCCAGCAACGGCACGCTTCCCACCGCTGCGTCGATCGCCACATTGCCCAGCATGCGGCCGAGCTTGTGCGCCGGCAGGCCGAGGCGCCGCGCCTCGTAGATGATGGCCAGCCCGACAACCGCGCCGCTGGCATCCCCCACGACAGGCAGAAGCCCCATCAACGAATCCGCGCCGAACCGTATACCCGTGCCGGGAATGCGGATTGCCGTATCCATCAATCGGGCGGCGTTGTTCAGGCGCCGCAATCGCCGCAGCAGTTCTGCCCGTTCATGAACCTTGTGATTCGTTCCTGCCATTCCGATCTCCACGGCTCCCAGACCTGCCTCGACATCCGACAATGACCATGAGGTCAGGCGGTTCCACCGCCTGCGGAACAACGACGATCGGATCGAGTTGATCCTGCTCAACGCCAAGGAGGCAAAAATGGCGATCGAACAGGCACCGACACCAAAGGGAAAAGAATCCGCAGCGGGGCTGAAGCGCAGCAGCAGTTCGGAGGAAGAGCGGGTGGAAAAGCAGAAGGGCTCCGACCTCGCCAAGGGCGCGGACCGGGTGGAGGAGCGCTCGCGCAGTTCCGACGGCCGCAGCTCCGGAGAAAAGCAGCGAAGCTAAATGAGGGTCAGGCGCTGCCGTTGACGAGCCTGACGTCAAGCTTCCGCGACGTTCTTGAACAGGACGTTCTGGTCGATCA
>DASUPM010000460.1:0-3445 GCA_036281095.1 Pseudorhizobium sp. | reverse complement strand
ATGTTGATCACGGAAGCGCTTCATGATCATCGTCTTTCCCATGCCGCTGTCACCGTAGATGGCGAGCGAAGGCATCCGGGTGCCACGTGGATGATCGAGCAGTTGGTTGAGCCGTTCTAGCACCTGCTTGGCGCGCGGATAAACCAGCCAGCGGCGTGAACTGATCGCTCTGATACGCTGCGCGTCTGTCTCCGCAAGCAAAGCCGCGGCGTTTGACGTTAGATGGGAGATTTCCGTGTCATGCCAGTTCACTCCGTGTCCTCGTCGAAGGCCACAGGTTTGCTGGAGTCTATCCCGCGAAGCGACCCCCATCCGCCGTCTTCCACTCTCGTTTTGTGGCGGCTTGCGGGACCGCGTCGGGCGAACGCCGTCTTCTTGACTGCTGCCTCGACCAGCTTGCGCTGCTCAACTGCCGTGCCGACTATGGTGCGGGTGTCTAGTTCCCGTCGCCCCTTTGTCAGCAGCGCGCGGCGCGCCGCCAGTGCCTCGTGCAGTGTCACCGAGGGCAAGGTAAGGTCGGCATAGCGGGCTTCCACGAAGTTGCCAGACGGGCGCCGGACGAAGACGCGAGCCATATCCCGTGGGTCGTACTTTACAAGGAGACGCCGGTTGGAGCGCCCAACATCGGCGCTGAGGGCAGCTGACCAATAACGCAGCCCGAACAGGTGAATCCCGGTTGGCCGCAGCGTGCGTTCCTGCTCGGGCAGGAACGTCAGCCAGAAACGCATCCGGTCCAGGGGAAGTCGAAGCGGTATCACGTCCTCGTGCTCCCGCCATACTGCAATCGGCGGCCGACCCAAGCTGGCGTGTATCGAATGGTGATAGGAGCCGACAATGTCGAGCGCGATGTAACGCTCGAGCTCGCGCAAAGTGAGTGCCGCATGTCGCTTAGAGTTGTATTCGCCAAGCTCCTGGGCATTGCTGAACGTCGTGCCAGGCAGCAGGTGGAGTTTTCCCATCTGCGTCCCAATCAGGCGCTCGATATGGCCACCGAAGCGGGGTTCGCCTGGCGGTCGCCAGTCGATCGCGATGCCGGCATCCTGGCATCCCCTCTTGAAAGACTGGCTCCTGAAGTCGGCTCCGTTGTCGACGTGCAAGCTATCCGGCAAGCCCGCGACGGGCCAAGCCCCGCTGATCTCACGTTCTCGCAGCCAAGCCGACTTGTCAAAAACGGAATGCAGAAGGCAAAGGCTGGTCGAAAGGCGGGAAGGGGCATCCATCGTGAGGTAGAAGCCCGTCACCATGCGGCTGCAGACATCCATCGCCAGCGTCAGCCAAGGCCGGCCGATCGGCTGCCGCGTTTCCTCGTCAACGACAAAGATGTCCGCTTTAGTATGATCGACCTGCACGATCTGCAATGGCCGGGAGGCGGCCAAGACGCCGGGAACAGCACGAGTGTCCTTGGCAATCTTGGTTTCGCCGCGCCGTTTGGCGCGCTTCTGTAGATCAATATCCTCGAGCCGGGCCTTTATCGTTCGGGAGTGCGGCCGCCTAAGCCCGATCGAGAGGCAATTCGTCTGCACGTCCCGCACCAACTGTGAAAATGATGGACGATTGCGGGTGAGGTAGTACCGGCTGATCGTCGTCCGAATGATCTCCTCCCGCCTGTCATCTAGTACCCGATGGCCTTCTGGTCGGCCGGGCTTGCGCTCCACCAGGCTCATCACGGTCCCGCCGGCCCGGAATAGCTTGATGAGGCGGTATGCAGTCGCTTGACTGATTTCGAGCTCGGTCGCAAGCAGTGCCACATCCGCCATTGACATCCTGCCAGTGCGGCTTTTTAGGAAGTCTCGAATTGCCTCTGCGCGTCGGCACGCTTCATCCCAAAGCGCTTCGTCAACTTCGTCAGGGAAGGGGTCACTCACAGCAAGACACCGTCGATTGCCTCGGTCGTCTGATTCTCATATTAAGTGACCAGATTTATGCAAAATTCGCAAGTTAAGTGCTTATTCTCAAATTAAGTGCCGAGCTATCCCTCTGAAATTGCTGCGACGGATTCTTAGGGTTAAGTGCAAAGCAACATGAGACCTTTCTGGCATGCTTTCCACCTCCCGCGGCAGACGCCGCGGACCTCGACGCAGCACTGGCCAACGCGTTGAAGGATGCCTTCGAAATGCGCCCGGCCATCGTGAGCAGCACGGGAGCGGATTCGGTCGAGACGATCAGAGCGGCGCATGAACGCATTTTACGCGGCGAAACGCTCAGTTGGTCGACTTGGGCGCGTTTGACCAAGGTGAAATGCGCGCCCAGCAAGGACGGGCAACCTTATAATCAGGCGTTGATCCATCTTATCGCCGCGGCGGGGCGGCACAGCGAGCATCCGCGGCTCCGGTTCGAATGCGAGCAGTTCATTACGGAGACGTTTAATTGCGCCGCCGAGGCGTTGACCGCTTACCAGGATTGGAAGGCCGAGCGTGGGCTATTGGATTTTACGGATCAGGAAGCTCTCGCGCTAGAGATCCTCAAAACACCTCATCTGGCCGCAAGGCTCAAGGAACGTGTCAGCCGTGTCTTCGTCGATGAGTTCCAGGATTCGAGTCCCTTGCAGCTTGCCGTGTTCACACTTCTTGGGGAGTTGGTCGATGAGAGCACCTGGGTTGGTGATCCGAAGCAGGCCATCTACGGCTTTCGCGGCGCCGACACCGAGCTGACCCAGGCTGCGTTTCTCGGCGCTGGCGGAAAGCCCGAGGACAATCCGGTCCTGTCCAAATCATGGCGAAGCCGCAAAAGCCTGGTCGATCTCTTCAATGCGATGTTTACGCCGGTCTTCGAACGAATGGGACTGCCGGCGGCGCAGCATGCGTTTTCGGGCGCGGCGCGATCCGACGCTGGCTTTGACATGCCATCGGCCGGCTGGTGGTGGCTGATCGGCAAAGTTGATGAGCAGGCGCAGGCCCTCGCGGAGGGGATCCGGCAATGTCTGGCCGAAGCCGATGAATGGCTTGTTGAAGACGACAAGCGCGATCACAGGCCAATCACGCCAGGTGACATCGCCATTCTCTGCCGTTCCAATACCGATGTCGGACGTTTTGCCCTCGCCCTTAGCCGTGCTGGACTTCCGGTGGCGGTTGAACGATCGGGACTTGCGCGTACACCCCACGTCGAATTCGTGCTCGCCGCTTGTCGGCGCGTGGCTGATGCGACGGACCGCCTTGCCCTTGCGGAGCTCGCCCGCTTCTTCGCCGATGATGCCAGTTCCGATGCTTGGCTGCAGGCTGCTACCTCTGATGATGCCGATGCAGCGCCCCGGGCGGCCGTGCCGATATCGGATGCGCTTGATAGGCTCGCGGCTCAATTGCTCAGTTTCACGCCGGCCGAGTTGGTTGACGCCGTACTCGCCTTGCCAGCACTGTTGAGCCATATCGAGAGCTGGGGCGATACCGCGATGCGCTTCGACGACCTCGAGGCTTTGCGCGGCTTCTCACGGGCCTATGAGGAAGAGTGC
>DASUPM010000459.1:0-3970 GCA_036281095.1 Pseudorhizobium sp. | reverse complement strand
CGGATGGAAGCCTTCACCCCGGAAGCATTGGCGCGCGAGGATATCCGGGCGGTCATGCCGAAGGTGACGGTGGTCGAGGATCCGGAGATCGCCGCCGCCTATCCGGGCCGCCGAATGGCGCGGCTGCGGGTCGAACTGAAGGATGGCATGGTGCTGGATCACTTCCAGCAGACCCGCAAGGGCGACCCCGACGATCCGCTGACCGACGCCGAACTGATCGAGAAATTCGACGAACTGGCGGCGGTGGCACTCGACGACGGCGACCGCGAAAGTCTCAAGCAGCAGGTGCTGTACGGCCAGGAAGCGCCGGGCGCGCTGACAGTCGCTCGCCGCACCGCCTGACAACGTCATCAAACGAATCCAACAAAGGCTCCCCCATGACTGTAAACGTTGACGCGACCATCCCGCCGATTGCGGCCTTCATCGCAACGGACCTGAGGAACGGCATCGCCACCATCAAGCTGAACAGGCCGGACGTGCGAAATGCCATCAATGACCAGATGCGCGCCGAGCTCATCGCGGCGTTCGAATGGGCGGACAAGAGCCGTCAGGTGCGCGGCGTCATTCTCACGGGCGAAGGCAAGGGCTTCTGCTCCGGCGGCGATATCGGCGGCATGCGCGGGCGGCTGGAAGCGCCGGCGGGCGAAGTGGCGTTCAACGGCTGGCTTCGCCAGAAACAGACGCACAAGGGCATCAGCGTCATCCGCAACATGACCAAGCCGGTCATCGCCGCGGTCAACGGCTCTGCCTTCGGGCTGGGGCTCGACATGGCGCTTGCCTGCGATTTCATCATGGCGTCGTCCGGAGCCAAGTTGTCGATGAGCTTCATCAAGCGCGGCCTGGTTTCCGACGGCGGCGGCATGTATTTCCTGCCTCGCCGCGTCGGCCTGGTAAAGGCGAAGGAACTGATCCTGACGGCGCGCGTGGTCGAGGCCGAGGAGGCGCTCGAGATCGGAATGGTCGACCGCATCTCCGCGCCTGAACGCCTGCTCGAGGATGCGCAGGCCTGGGCGGAGGAGCTTTCCCAGGGAGCGCCTGCGGCGATCGCGCTGACCAAGGCCATTCTGGACCAGTCGCTCGAAAGCTCCGCCGACGAGATTTTCACGCTCGGACGGGAAGCGCAGGCCATCTGCTACACCACCGCCGAGCATCGGGCATCGGTGGAGGAGTTCCTCAACAAGACGAAATAGGCAGCGCCAAAACTCCCAATGCCTCATCGCCGCCACGCCTGGCGGCTTTGACGGTTCGGCGCAGGTTCAAGGCCCGCAGATAAAGGCTCGCCTATGGCTTCCGGTGTATCTCCGGAAGTCTCTGGAGATGCGCGAACCTGTCTGTGCGCGAGGTCAGGCTCACCGACCCCCCCGAGTTCGGTAGCCGGCCTGCGGGGGCGTTCCTGTCCAACGGAACAGACTGTCGTCCGCTCCGTCCGGCCCATATGGTCGGAGGTGTAGATTCGAGATCAAGACTCGGCTGCTAATTATATTTCCTGAAGGCATCCGTTGGGGAAAGCCGACAGCAAAAGCTCGTCGCGACTTCGCGAGATCCGTCCCGGTCCCCTTCGCAGCCTGCGACACCAGCCACTGGAAGCTGGCTGCCGCCGCGTGAAGTCTGGCAAGCACAACACAGCGATCCGGCTGGAGCGTCCGTCTCGGTCTTTTTTCACCAATGACATCGATGAGGAAAAATGGTGCTGCTAGAGAGATTTGAACTCTCGGCCTCTCCCTTACCAAGGGAGTGCTCTACCCCTGAGCTATAGCAGCATTCAGGCCGGCGTCGAAGTGGTTCGTCCGCGGGCGAGGGGCCTATTGCCATAGGTTAGGAGTGAGCGCAAGCCGCAAATTGAGTTCCACTGTTTCGGAAGCAGAGGTCTGCCGGTCTTTTTCCCGGAGAGCTTTTCCGCTAGGGGGGAGAAATGACGAAAGACGACAGAGATAACGCGGCGAAGGGGGAGAACGCGAAGCCTGCCGGGCGCGAGGAGGAGCGCAAGGCGCGTGCGGCGGCCAAGCTCCGTGAAAACCTCATGCGCCGCAAGAGCCAGGCACGGGCCCGGCGCCTGGGGGCGGCCGACGAGACCGACGGTTTGCCTGCCGCAAAAAAAGACGAATCAGGCTGACAGATGCGCCGGACCGGCATGTTCCAAACCATTTGAAGCGGCGGGCCTTTTCGGTTAAGGACCCCAGCTTCGCGCTTTCACTAGAAAAAAGGGCGGGTTTACCCCGTTGGACCTCATGGATCGCATCAGAATTCGCGGCGGCAACAAGCTCAACGGCATCATTCCGATCTCCGGCGCCAAGAACGCGGCGCTGCCGCTGATGATCGCCTCGCTGCTGACGAGCGATACGCTGACGCTGGAAAACGTTCCTCACCTGGCGGATGTGGAACAGTTGCTGCGCATCCTCGGAAATCACGGTGTCGACGTGGCCGTCAATGGCCGGCGCGAAAGCCAGGCGGACAGCTACTCCCGCACGATCCATTTCACCTGCCGGACGATCGTCGAGACGACTGCGCCTTATGAACTCGTTTCCAAGATGCGCGCGAGCTTCTGGGTCATCGGCCCGCTCCTGGCGCGCGAAGGCCGGGCAAGGGTCTCGCTGCCCGGCGGCTGCGCCATCGGCACGCGGCCGGTCGATCTTTTCCTCGACGGGCTCCAGGCGCTCGGCGCGACGATGGAAATCGACGGAGGCTATGTCAACGCCACGGCGCCGAAGGGCGGCCTGGTCGGCGGTCACTATACCTTCCCGAAAGTCTCGGTCGGCGCCACCCACGTCCTGATGATGGCCGCCAGCCTCGCCAACGGCACGACAGTGATCGAGAACGCCGCGCGGGAGCCCGAAGTGGCTGATCTCGCCAGGTGCCTGAATGCCATGGGTGCGAAGATTTCCGGCGCCGGCACGAGCACCATCACCATCGACGGCGTGACCTCGCTGTCCGGCGCGCGCCACCGGGTGCTGCCCGACCGGATCGAAACCGGTACCTATGCAATGGCGGTTGCCATGACCGGAGGCGACGTGACCCTGGAAGGGACCGACGTCTCGCTCCTGGACAACGCGCTCGACGCGATCCGGATGGCCGGCGCCAGCGTTTCGCAGACGGAAAGCGGCCTGCGCGTGGTCCGCAACGGCAACGGCATCCAGCCCGTGGACGTCGTGACCGAACCCTTCCCGGGCTTCCCGACGGACCTCCAGGCGCAGTTCATGGCCCTGATGACCCGCTCCTCCGGCGTGTCGCACATCACCGAAACCATCTTCGAGAACCGCTTCATGCACGTGCAGGAACTGGCACGCCTCGGCGCGCGCATCTCGCTCTCCGGGCAGATGGCCCGCATCGAGGGTGTTGATCGCCTGCGGGGCGCTCCCGTCATGGCGACGGACCTGCGCGCCTCCGTGTCGCTGGTCATCGCCGGGCTGGCGGCAGAAGGCGAGACCATGGTGAACCGCGTCTACCATCTCGACCGGGGCTTCGAGCGGCTCGAGGAAAAACTCACCCGTTGCGGCGCAGACGTGGAGCGCGTCAGCGACTAGGCCTTTGGTGCCGCAAGCCGGGACCGGGGCGTCGATGGCCCGGTCCGGCGGCGTTGCTTATCGCGGCGCGTCATCCTATTTCAATCCCGGGATGAACGCGCAGATGCGCAACGGATGGATTTGAAAGCAATGGCCGACCTCAAGCTACTCGCTCTCGACACTGACGATCTCGCCATCGTTTCCGCGCATATGCAGGACAGTGTGTTCCGCGTCGGCGATCTCTCCTACGATGCGCGACACAGGCAGTTCACGGCGGTCGTCAATCGTTTCGTCTGGGAGAAGGCGGATCGCAACAGCAAGGGCTTCGAGCGTCGCCGCTCGGTCATCTCCTTCAAGCGGGTCCAGGCGGTTCGCACTCTGGATCTGAAACGTCATGATCCGGACGAGGTCTACTGCCTCCTGACGATCCGTTTCGAGCAGAAGGACGAGGGCCCGGAGGGCGTCGTGGA
>DASUPM010000458.1:0-2848 GCA_036281095.1 Pseudorhizobium sp. | reverse complement strand
GAGGCCCGAACGGTTCGGCGAAGGGGCGATCGAGGGCGTTGCCGCGCCGGAGAGCGCGAACAATGCCGGCGCCCAGACCTCCTTCATCCCGCTGCTGACCCTCGGCATCCCCGCGAACGCGACCATGGCCATGATGGTCGGCGCCCTCATCCTGCACGGCGTGACCCCCGGCCCGAACATCATCTCGACCGACCCCTCGCTGTTCTGGGGGCTGATCGCGAGCATGTGGATCGGCAACGCGATGCTCGTCGTCTTGAACCTGCCGCTCATCGGGATCTGGGTCAAACTCTTGAGCGTCCCCTATCGTCTCCTTTTCCCGGTGATCGTCGCGCTCTGCTGCATCGGGGTCTATACCGTCAACAGCAGCACGTTCGACGTGACGATCATGATGATCTGCGGCATCGCAGGCTACCTGCTCGTCAAGCTGGGCTGCGAGCCGGCGCCGCTGCTCCTCGGCCTGGTGCTGGGGCCGATGCTGGAAGAGAACCTGCGTCGCGCCATGCTGACTGGCAGGGGCGATCCCATGGTCTTCGTCACACGGCCCATTTCCGCGGTTCTCCTCGGGCTGGCGTTGCTGTGCCTGTTGATGATGGTCATGCCGAAGGTCCGCAAGACCCGCGAAGTCGCTTTCGAGGAGTAGCGGGGCGCGCAAGGACCTGAAGCGCCTTCCAGATTTCAGGCGTCTTCTCGCGCACGACATGGCCCTCCCATACCCTTCCGCGGTAACCGCCTGGAACGTCTGTCCTCCGATGGCGTTCGGCAATGCGGTCAGGAGAAAAGCGGACATGACACCCGACAAACAGGAGCAGGTTACCGATGAGCGTCTCGGGCCTGCTGACAACCCTCAGGAAGTTCACCGTCTTGCGGAAATGTGGACAGCCGACACGCCGCTCGTAGACGAAGCTCTGCGCTCGGTTGCCGAGCAGCAAAGCATAGCCTCGTCCGCGGTCTCTCCGTCGGAAGAGATCGCCGCGCTGAGGGCAGAGGTAGCGCGGCTGACGAAATCCGCCGCGGAAGTCGCGGCGGCCAGCGTTCGCATCGGCCGGACGGAGGCGTCGGACGCACTGGAGGCGACGCGGAACCGCATCCGGAAAGAGCCGATGGCCGCGGTCGCAATCGCGGCTTTCCTCGGCTGCATCTGGGGTCTGACCCGCTGAAATCTTGCCGGCCGGCAGGCCGACACTCCATAAGGAAAATCGCAGCGGCTTGAAAAGCGCGCGGGGGCGGTCTATATCAGGCATATAGTTAGCACCCTAATCATTAGCCGACGATGCACAAGCAGCCTCTTGAATCCGAACTTCTGGAGATGCTCACCAAGGTGAGCCGGAAGATTCGTACCGCGTTCAACCAGCAGGTCACCTCACACGGACTGACCTATCCACGCGCCCGGGCACTCTTCCGCCTCGCCAAGAAGCAGAACATGAACCAGAGCGAACTCGCCTATGAGCTTGAACTGGAGCCGGCAACTCTGGTTCGCCTTCTCGACCGCATGGAAGAACACGGGCTGATCGAACGACGGGTCGACCCTGCCGACCGGCGCGTCAAGCTTATCGCCCTCACGCCTCATGGCGAGGAGCAGGCGGCATTGGTCCGCGCGATCGCCGATCGCGTTCGCGACCAGATCTTCGAAGGAACGGACATCAAGGAGTTGCAGGTCGCACTTGCGCTCTTCGAACGGATTGCGGCCAACATCAGCGACCTCGAGGATATCGATGTCCTCGCGTGAGGCCATGGCCCGCATCGAAGGCGAACTGCCGGGGTCGCCGGACGCCCGCCGCATTGCGCAGCCGCCCGAAGATCACCAGGCGCCCGAAACGCAATCGGTACAGCCTCCTTCCCCCGCCTCCCCCGATGCGGCGGCTCCGGCAGCACCGCCAGCCTTTGTCCCGAGACCGCCGGCCGTGGTTGCGGCCTACATGCTGGCCGGCACGCTGATCGCGCTCACCCAGGGTCTCGGCATGAGCTTCATCTCCTCGAACCTGCAGCAGATCGCAGGCCCCATGGGGCTGACCCAGACGGAAGCCACCTGGCTGATAGCCGCCTATCTCTTCCCGAACGCCAGCCTGACGCTCCTCCTCTTCAAGGTGCGCGCGCAATACGGGCTCCGAAACTTCGCGGAAGTCGCGATCGCCGTCTACGGACTGGTCTGCCTCGCCCATTTCTGGGTGGACAGCTACGAAAGTGCGCTCGTTATGCGTTTCTTTGCGGGCGTTGCCGCCGCACCGATGACCTCGCTCGGCTTCCTCTACATTCTGGAGACGGTCCCGCCGGCGAGGAAGATGAGCATCGGCCTGTGCGTGTCACTGACGGCGCTTGCCCTTCCTGCGCCGGTCGCCGGTCTCGTCTCTCCGCATCTCCTGGACCTCGGCAATTACCACGCGCTCTACCTGCTGGAGATGGGGCTCGCCATGGTCTCGCTGGGCCTCGTCTACGTCCTGCCCCTCGCATCGCCGCCCCGCGCCAGGGTAATCAGCGTCCTTGACCTCGTCAGCTACTTCTTTCTGGCGATCGCGCTTGGCTGTTTTGCCGTGGCGCTCACCGTCGGCCGGCTCTACTGGTGGACGTCGACCGGATGGCTTGCCTGGATGATCATCACCGGCATCGCGGCATCGGCGATCTTCGGGGCGATCGAACTCAACCGCAGGAACCACCTGATCGATGTCCGCTGGCTCGCCTCCCGCGAAATCCTTCATTTCGCCGGCGCGCTGATGGTGTCCCGCCTCGTACTCTCCGAGCAGACAAGCGGCGCCGTCAATTTCCTGCGCAATGCGGGCATGCTGAACGAGCAGATGGCCGGGCTCTACTGGGTCATCCTCGCCGGGACGGTTCTCGCCGGGGTGATTTGCGC
>DASUPM010000457.1:0-3274 GCA_036281095.1 Pseudorhizobium sp. | reverse complement strand
GCCGAGCATTCCGCGCACCGTTTCCGCCTCCACGCGACCGCCGCCATGGGCGATCGCCTGATCGAGCAGCGAAAGTCCGTCGCGGGCCGAGCCTTCCGCCGCGCGCGCGACCATCGACAATGCCTCCGCCTCGGCCGCTATGCCTTCCTTTTCGAGGATCGCGGAAAAAAGCCCGACGAGATCCGCCGAGCTGATGCGGCGCAGGTCGAAGCGCTGGCAGCGGGAGAGGACGGTGATCGGAACCTTGCGGATCTCGGTCGTCGCAAAGATGAACTTCACGTGCTCCGGCGGCTCTTCGAGCGTCTTCAGGAGGCCGTTGAAGGCCTGTGTCGAGAGCATGTGCACTTCGTCGATGATGTAGACCTTGTAGCGCGCCGATACCGGACGGTAGCGAACCTGCTCGATGATCTCGCGGATGTCGTCGATGCCGGTATGGGAGGCGGCGTCCATTTCGATGACATCGACGTGGCGGCCTTCCATGATTGCCTGGCAGTGTTCGCCTGGGAGCCGCAGGTCGATGGTCGGCTTGTCGATCTCCGCGGTCTTGTAGTTCAGCGCGCGGGCGAGAATGCGGGCGGTGGTGGTCTTGCCCACCCCGCGGACCCCGGTCAGCATGTAGGCCTGGGCAATGCGACCGGTCTCGAACGCATTGGTAAGGGTCCGCACCATCGGCTCCTGGCCGACCATGAGGTCGGAGAAGTCCTTCGGGCGATACTTGCGCGCCAACACGCGATAGCCGCTGCCTGCCGGCGGAAATGTCGTGGAGGTGGGCCCGGTGTCGTTCATAAGTCCTGCCAGCTTTCGCGGGCCGTTCCAGCCTCTTGACCGGACCGGAAGCTGACCAAGATGGTATTCGTAAGAAGGTGGGAGGCTGGCACGGCGACCCGTGCCGGGCTCGTTAGGGCTGCTTCCTTCCGGACCTGACCCGGTTGGCGAGTGGCTCGTCCACCACCAACCTCCCGCCGCACATATCGGCAATTACGCTCGCAAATGCAAGCGAAGCCTGTAAAAAACTGCTAGGCTTCGAAAACGAGGAGAACTGAGCTTGAAGCATTTTGCGCTGGATGAGAGGCTTGAACGGGATTCGAAGCTGGTGACGGTTCTGGGCCTGTGTCAGTTGCGGCTGATCAACGACTCCCGGTGGCCCTGGCTGCTGCTCGTGCCGCAGCGCGACGGGATCAGCGAGATTTACGAACTGACCCCTCTCGACCAGGCGCTCCTGACGTTCGAGATCAACGCGGTGGCTGCGGCGCTCAAGAAGGCGACCGGCGCCGGGAAGATCAATGTGGGCGCGCTGGGCAACATCGTGAGCCAGCTTCATGTGCACATCATCGCCCGCAAGGAAGGCGACGCCAACTGGCCGGGACCTGTTTGGGGCCACGGCAGCGCAGAGCCGTATCGAGACGGTGCGGAGCAGGAAATCCTCAAGCAGCTGGTTGAAGCCCTCTGATATGACATTGTCCCTTTTCGATAACGACGCACCGCATCCAGAACCAAGCAACCTCACGGCATTTTCCGGCAACACGCTCGACAGACGGTCCGAGTACCGGGACGACGACTGCCTGGAAAAGGCGCTCAAGGTCGAGGGGACCCATATCCTGGCCTTTACCGGCAATCGCCTTATCCTGAAGCATGACGGCCAGATCCTCGACCCTCTCTTCGCCGCCTATGAGCTGATGGAACTGCAGCCGGATTTCGACAATGCCGTTCTCCTCGGCTATCGCGACAACGGCGAACCTCGAATTGCCGTTCCTGTCAGCGTCGCCGCGGAGGATCTTGCCGCCCATTTCAAGCCCACGGAGGCGCGAGCCCTCTATCGGGACGGGCTGCTGGACGAGGAGCTCCTGGGGGAAGCGGCGCAGGGCGCGGCGCTCATCCACTGGAACGCAACCCACCGTTTTTGCGGCAAGTGCGGCAGCCCGACCGAAAGCCGGATCGGCGGCTACCGGCGCGTCTGCTCCGGCTGCCAGAACATGACCTTTCCCCGGACCGATCCGGTAGTGATCATGCTGACGATCGATGTCAACGGCGACCGCTGCCTGCTTGGGCGCAGCCACCATTTCCAGGAAGGGATGTATTCCTGCCTGGCGGGCTTTGTAGAGCCAGGCGAAACGATCGAACATGCGGTGCGCCGCGAAACCTTCGAGGAGGCCGGGATCGAAACGGGCCGCATTCGTTATCATGCGTCGCAGCCATGGCCGATGCCGCATTCCCTGATGATCGGTTGCTACGCCGAGGCCTTGTCGTCCGAGATCAGGATCGACGAGCAGGAAATTGCCGATTGCCGCTGGTTTTCGCGGCAGGAGGTGAAGGCCATGCTGGATGCGCTTCCCGGCGACCGTGTATTCGCGCCACCGAAGGGAGCGATTGCCCACCGCCTCCTCCGCGACTGGATCGATTGGCCGCGATAGGCGGGCTCAGGCCTTCTGCAGGGTCCCGCGCATAGGGTGCCCCTTGTAGACGCCCAGGATGCGGACCTTTTCCGAAAAGAACCGCAGTTCCTCCAGTGCCCGGCGAACCGCCGGGTCATCGGGGTGGCCCTCGATATCGGCATAGAACTGCGTCGCCACGAACTTTCCGCCAAGCTGGTAGCTTTCAAGCTTGGTCATGTTGACGCCGTTGGTGGCGAACCCGCCCATCGCCTTGTAGAGGGCGGCCGGAATGTTGCGGACGTTGAAGACGAACGTCGTCACGATGATTTCGGACGTATCCTCGCGCTTCGCCCAGGTTTCGTCTCGCGACAGCACGACGAAGCGGGTCACGTTGTTTTCGGTGTCCTCCACGTTCTCCGCGAGGATATCCAAGCCGTAAAGATCGGCCGCAAGGCGCGGGGCAAGGGCCGCCATGGAGCGATCTCCCGTCTCCGCCACCAGCTTCGCCGCGCCGGCCGTGTCACCGGCCACCACCGCTTTCCATCCGTTTGCACGAATGATCTTGCGGCACTGCCCGAGGGCGTGAATGTGGCTGTGGACGGTCCGGATCTCCTCGCGCGCCACGCCGCGCATGGCCATCAGCTGGAACCGGATCGGCATGAAGTATTCGCCGATGATATGCAGCCGGGATTCCGGCAGGAGGTAATGGATATCGGCCACGCGTCCCGCGATCGTATTCTCGATCGGGATCATCGCGAGGTCGGCTTCCCCGCTTTCAAGCGCCGTGAAGGCATCCTCGAAGGTGGGGCAGGGCAGCGGCTCCATGGCGGCGAACATGTCCCGGCAGGCCATATCGGAATTGGCGCCGAAATCGCCCTGGAAGGCGATCCTGTTGGTCTTCT
>DASUPM010000456.1:0-4247 GCA_036281095.1 Pseudorhizobium sp. | reverse complement strand
GCCTACACCCTCCTGTCCAACGAACACGTGAAGGTCGATCTGGTCTACGGCCAGCTGCCGCGCCGTGCGCAGCTCTGGGTCGAAGTATTCGGCACGATCTTCTTCCTCCTGCCCTTCTGCCTGATCACCATCTATCTTTCGTGGCCGACGGTGGCCGAGAAATTCGCCACCGGTGAAATCTCCAACAACACCGGAGGGCTGATCCTTTGGCCCGTCTGGGCAATGATCCCGCTCGGCTTCTTTTTTCTTGCCCTTCAGGGCGTGTCCGAACTCATCAAGCGCATAGCCATTCTGCGGGGGCAACTGCCCGACGCGATTGCGCTCGCCGACGCCGAAGCACAGACCCTCTAGAGCGGATTTTCAGACATGTACGCATTCTTTGCTGAAAACCTCGCGCCGATCATGTTCCTGGCGCTGGTCGTGGTGCTGCTCATCGGCTATCCGGTCGCGTTCGCGCTCGCCTTTGTCGGCTTCATCTTCGGCTTCGTCGGCATCGAGATGGGCCTGTTGCCCGTCAATCTGTTCGGTGCCATTCCCGACCGCATTTTCGGGCAGATGTCGAACGAGACGCTGCTCGCCATTCCCTTCTTCACGTTCATGGGCTTGATCCTTGAACGAAGCGGCATGGCCGAGGATCTGCTCGACACGATCGGGCAGCTCTTCGGGCCGGTCCGCGGCGGTCTGGCGTTTGCGGTTGTCTTTGTGGGCGCGATCCTTGCTGCGACCACGGGCGTGGTCGCAGCCTCGGTGATATCGATGGGCCTCATCTCGCTGCCGATCATGCTGCGCTACGGCTATGACCGGCGCGTCGCAGCCGGAACGATCGCCGCGTCCGGAACGCTCGCCCAGATCATCCCCCCGAGCCTTGTCCTGATCGTGCTCGCCGACCAGCTCGGGCGCTCCGTCGGAGACATGTACAAGGGCGCTCTCGTTCCGGGTCTGCTTCTTGTAGCCGCCTATGCGGGCTACATCATCCTGATGTCGTTCATTCGGCCGGCCAGCGTCCCGGCGCTGCCCCTGGAGGCGCGCACGCTCAAGGGCTGGAAGCTGCTGCAGCGGGTCATCCTCTCGCTGGTTCCGCCGCTGGTCCTGATCTTCCTCGTGCTCGGGACGATCTTCATCGGTCTTGCCACTCCGACGGAAGGCGGGGCGATGGGTGCCGTCGGCGCGCTCGTCCTCGCGGCGATGAACCGCCGCCTGGACATGACGATCATCAAATCGGCGCTCTACTCGACGGTGAAGCTCTCATCCTTCGTGATCTTCATCCTGCTTGGAGCTCGCGTTTTTTCGCTGACCTTTTACGGCGTGAACGGACATATCTGGGTCGAGCACCTGATGACGTCGGTTCCCGGTGGAGAGGTCGGGTTCCTCATCGTCGCCAACCTGCTCGTCTTCTTCCTGGCGTTCTTCCTGGATTACTTCGAGCTAGCCTTCATCATCATTCCGCTCCTGGCGCCGGTTGCGGACAGCCTCGGCATCGATCTGATCTGGTTCGGCGTGATGCTGGCAATCAACATGCAGACTTCGTTCATGCATCCGCCTTTCGGCTTCTCGCTGTTCTACCTGCGGTCTGTTGCGCCGAACAGAGCCTACAAGGATCGCGTCACCGGAGAGACCATACAGCCCGTCACCTCCGGGCAGATCTACATGGGCGCGCTTCCCTACCTTGTCATTCAGCTGGTGATGGTCGCCCTGGTCATCGCATTCCCGCAGCTCGTGACCCACTACAAGGCCGGTCAGGTCGAGGTGGACCCGTCCAGCATCGAACTCAACGTACCGATGCCGGGGATGGACGGCGGCAATCCGTTCGGCACGCCGGCTCCCCCGTTCGGCGCAGAACCCGCCGATGGTGGAACGCCGGCGCCGTCATTCGGCTCGCCCGCTCCCGACTTCGGTTCCCCCACGCCGAGTTTCGGAGCGCCCGAGCCGGGCGGGAGCAATCCGTAACGCAAATGCGCGTCCGGCACGCCGGACGCCACTCCCGTTCAGCCCGGGCTTGGCTGAGATCAACCCAACCGAGGAGGACAGACATGACTGAACAGGTAAGCCGTCGTGGCTTTTTAACCAAGGGAGCACTTGCGGGCGCGGCAACGGCTGCCGGCGCATCGCTGGCAGCACCCGCCATCGCCCAGGAGCAGCCGACGCTTCGCTGGCGTCTGACATCCGGCTTTCCCAACAATCTCGACACGATCTACGGCGGGGCGGTTGTCATGGCCGATGCGCTGTCGAAGATCACTGACGGGAAATTCCAGATCCAGGTCTTCCAGGCCGGCGAGATCGTGCCCGGTGCCCAGGCGCTCGATGCCGTCAAGGCGAACACCGTCGAACTCGCCCATACCTGCGGCTACTATTTCACGGGCAAGGATCCGACGTTCGCCATCGGCTCGACCATTCCCTTCGGTCTGAACGGCCGTCAGCAGAATGCCTGGCTGTACCATGGGGGCGGCAACGAGGCCTACAACGAGTTCCTTGCCGACTACGGCGTCGTGGGCATTCCGGGCGGCGCTACGGGCGCTCAGATGGGCGGCTGGTTCCGCAAGGAAATCAACAGTGTCGAAGATCTCCAGGGCGTGAAGATGCGCATCGCCGGCGTCGCAGGCGAGGTCATGTCGCGGCTCGGCGTCGTTCCCCAGCAACTGCCGGGCGGCGACATCTATCCGGCGCTCGAGCGCGGAACGATCGATGCGGCCGAGTGGATCGGCCCCTATGACGACGAGAAGCTCGGATTCTACCAGATCGCACCGAACTACTACTATCCGGCTTACTGGGAAGGTGGTCTGACGATCCACTTCTTCATCAACAAGGCTCAGTATGAAGGCCTTCCGGACGCCTACAAGGCGGCTCTGGACACCGCCTGCAAGGCGGCCAATGTCAACATGCAGGCTCTCTACGACGTCAAGAACACGGCCGCGATCCGTACCCTGGTCGGCAAGGGCGTCAAGCTGCGTCCCCTGCCGCGCGACGTGCTGGATGCCGCGTTCAAGGCTTCGTTCGAACTCTATGACGAATATACGCAGAAGCATCCTTCCTGGGCGAAGATCTACCCGGGCTGGAAGAAGTTCCGCGATGAGAGCTTCGAGTGGTTCCGCGTCGCGGAATATACCTACGACAGCTACATGTATGCCGCCCAGGCGGCAAAGAAGTAATGACAGCTGGAGCCGGGGTTAACCCCGGCTCCTTCCGACCACGAGATTACGTCCCTTCTCATCATCGGCCCGGTCCAGGCCCTAGGTCCCGTGCTGCCACGCGGTACCGGAACAGTGGATGAAGTCTTCAGTCCGGCGGTGCTCGACGATGACCATGCCTGCGCCCCTTAAGCTGGATAGCCGCTGCTCAGCCCTGGCGGATATGACGCTCTATGAGCGCCTTGAGCTCTTCTGTTTCTTTCCTTTCCAGATGATCGACCATCTTGTGATGCTCGCGCGCGGAGGTCTCGACCCGGGCTCTGGTGCGCCACTGCGAGACCGGTGCCGACGAGGTTCGCTGTCTAAGCTCCTCGATTACCTTTAAAAGCTCACCATTGCCGGAGAGCTGTACGAAAGCCCGATGGAAGCTCAGATTGGCCTCGTAGATCTCCAGTACCGTACCATTCAGGATCAGCGCATCGAAACGCGCCGCCAGATCCCGCAGGCGACCAATGTCCGCCGGCGCTGCACTGGCAACCACGTCGGGCACGATCGCCGTCTCCAGCATGATGCGGATCTCGGCAATCTCCTCTGCCTGCTTCCCGTCGGGATTGTAAACATGGTAGCCGCGGTTCGGGACATGCTCGACCACCCGCTTCAGCGCCAGCCGGTCGAGCGCGCGGCGGATTTCGTTGCGGCCGCGTCCGTAGCGGGTTTCGAGATCGATCTGCTTCAACCAGGTTCCGGGAGGATAGTGGCCGGCCTGAATATCTTGCAGGATCAACTGTGTAGCATCCGCTTCCTCTTCCGCTCGGGCGGCCGGCAAGGTGTCCATGATCTTCATTCCCAGGGCAGAGCAGATGTGCCCAATAAATAGACAAAAATATCTGTTGCGCAATTCATATCACATCCATACGATTGGTACCAATTTTGGATGAAATAGAAAACATGGCGATGAAGAATTCTGATCTGGTCTGGGCATTTGTTGAGGAGAAGACGGCAGCCTATGCGCAGCTGAGCGATCAGGTCTGGGACACGCCAGAAGTCAATTACGAAGAGTTCCGCTCCTCCGATACCCATGCCGAGCAGCTTTCGGCAGAGGGATTCCGCGTCACCCGCAAC
>DASUPM010000455.1:0-10756 GCA_036281095.1 Pseudorhizobium sp. | reverse complement strand
GCTGAGGACGAAGATCACCGTCGCTATAAAAGGAAACAGCCAGCGCGGCTGGCTGTTTCCCGATCGCATGAAAGGCGGCATGTGAACCGTTGCGGCTCAGCCGGCCGTGCCGAAGATCTCGGAGAAGGTCTGAAGGTCCTTTTCCGAATTCTTGAGCGCATCCGCCGCATTCAGCGGCAGGACCTTGATTTCTTCGCGCGCCGGGAAACCGGCGGGCACGCCGAGCCCGTTGCGGGCAGGAATGTAGCCGAGGTCGAGCTGAACCTTCTGACCTTCTTCCGACAGGATGAAGTCGATGAACTTCTTGGCCGCGTCCTGGTTTTTCGAGGAGGACAGGATGGCGACCGGCTCGGTGACGGCGGAAACGCCTTCTTCCGGGAAGACGAATTCGACCGGGGCGCCCTTCGCCTTTTCGCGGATCGGCAGATAATCGACAACGACGCCATAGGCTTTTTCGCCCGATGCGACGGATTTCAGCACCGCGCCATTGCCGCCGGAGGCAACGGCTTCGTTTGCCTTCAACTGCTCATAGTAGTCCCAGCCGAGGCTGTCGACGCCGGTCAGCGTCTGGGCATGGATCAGGGCGGCACCCGAGGTCAGCGGGCTCGGCATGGCGACTAGGCCCTTGGCTTCCGGCTTGGCGAGATCCGCCCAGCTGGTCGGCTTCATCGCCGCCTGCGTGTTGTACATGATGCCGGTGGTGATCAGCTTGGTCGAATAATAGTGGCCGTCGGCGTCATAAAGCGAGGCGTCGAAGTTCTCGGCCTCCGGCGACTTGTAGGCAAGCAGCTGGCCCGCCTGCTTCATCCGCTCGAGCGTGACGGTGTCGGCGATCAGCAGGATGTCGGCGACCGGATTGCCGGCCTCGATCTCGGCCATCAGCTTGGCCATGATCTTCGGCGTGCCGTCGCGGACCCACTCCACCTCGAGGTCCGGATTGGCGGCCTTGAAACCGTCGACCGTCGCCTGAGCATCTTCATTGGGCTGGCTGGTATAGATGACGAGGTCGGCAGCCTCGACGGCGCCGGCCAGCAGCGCCGAGACGGCAAGAGCGGAGACTGCGGAAACGAACTTCTTCATGGGACGATCCTTCTGCTTGGATATCCCGCTAAAACACACCCGTCTGACAGCCATGTGACAGTCCGGGGCAACGGCTGTGGAAGGATCTTGGCGCCGCATGCCCCCGTCCGGCTGCAGCGCCCTCGAGATCATTCAAGCCGCTTCGGCAACCGAGTTGCGGATCAGGCGGCCGAGGCGCTGCATCCCTTCCTCGATCATCGCCTCGGTGGCGCAGGAGAAGGACAGCCGCAGCGTATCGCCGTTGGAACCGTCCGCATGAAAGGCGCGGCCGGGGACGAAGGCCACCTTTTCCGTCTCGATCGAACGCGCCAGAAGCTCTGCGCCGTCCAACCCCTCGGGCAGCCGTACCCATACGAACATGCCGCCCTCCGGTTTCGTCCAGCTCGTGCCGGAGGGCATGTGTCGCGCAAGCGCCGCCAGCATCGCGTCGCGCCGGGCACTGTAAGCCTTCCTGATCTTCGCCACCTGCTCCGGAAAGATCCTCTCGGCCACATGGGCGATGGCCATCTGGTTGATGGTCGAGGAATGCAGGTCCGCCGCCTGCTTCATCAGCACCAGCTTGCGGATCACCGGCGTCGCCGCCACCACGTAACCGACCCTGAGGCCCGGCGCCAGGGTCTTGGAGAAGCTGCCGCTGTAGATCGTGCGGGCATTCTCGATGCCGCCGCTGCGCGCGATGTCGAGCGCCAGGACCGGCGGCACCGGGTCACCGTCATAGCGCAGGTTCTGGTAGGCCCCGTCCTCGATGACGGCAATGTCCAGATCGTCCGCCAGCGCGAGCAGTCGTTCGCGGTCCGCCCGGTTGACGGTTTCGCCGGTCGGATTGGCGAAATCCGGAGACAGATAGGCGAACTTTACCGCGCCGCCCGCCCTCGCCGCCGCCTCGCGATAGCCTTCCGGCGTCCGGTTGCCGTTGATGGACAACTGGTCATAGGTCGGCTCGTAGGCGTTGAAGGCCGACAAGGCGCCCAGATAGGTGGGCCAGGTGACGAGCGCCGTATCCTTGGGTGAGAGGAAGAGCTTGCCGAGATAATCCAGGGCCTGCTGCGAGCCGGAGGTGATGAAGACATTGTCGACACCGCACGGAATGCCGATCTTCGCCATCTCGCCGACGAGCCATTCCCGTAGCGGCATGTAGCCCTCGCTCACCGAATACTGGAGCGCCGCATTGGCCTGCGGGCCCGAGAAGATACCGGCATAGGCCTGCTTGAAGGCCTCGTCGGGAAAAAGCGCGGGGTCGGGAATGCCGCCGGCAAAGGAGATGATGTCCGGCTGGTCGAGCAGCTTCAGCAGTTCACGGATTTCGGACGCCCGCATCCTGGAGGAGCGGGTAGCGAAGACATTTTCCCAATCGAGCACAGTTTTCCCTCCGGGCGGGTTTTATTGCCTCGACCGTACAGCCAACCTGATAGGTCAGCAATGCTGACTTATCGTGTTTTGGTACGCTTCTGCCTTCGGGACGAACAGCCATGCAAACGAAAAGCACCGCGCCTCGTCCGGAGGCGCGGTGCACTGTTTCGGTTTCGCGGAACCGTCGCCGCTCGGTGACAGCCTTAGTTGACCGTCTTGTCGACCAGCTTGTTCTTGCCGATCCAGGGCATCATGCCGCGCAGCTTGGCGCCGACTTCCTCGATCTGGTGGCTGTCGTTGTTGCGGCGGATGCCCTTGAAGCGGGCCATGCCGGAACGGTATTCCTGCATCCATTCGGAGGTGAAGCGACCGGTCTGGATGTCCTTGAGGACCCGCTTCATTTCGGCCTTGGTCTCTTCCGTGATGATGCGCGGTCCGGTGACGTATTCGCCCCACTCGGCCGTGTTGGAGATCGAGTAGTTCATGTTGGCGATGCCGCCTTCATAGATCAGGTCGACGATCAGCTTCACTTCGTGCAGGCATTCGAAATAGGCCATTTCCGGAGCGTAGCCGGCTTCCACCAGCGTTTCGAATCCGGCGCGGATGAGTTCGACGAGGCCGCCGCAGAGAACGACCTGTTCGCCGAAGAGGTCGGTTTCGCACTCTTCCTTGAAGTTGGTCTCGATGATGCCCGAACGGCCGCCGCCGACGCCGCAGGCGTAGGAGAGCGCGAGTTCGAGAGCGTTGCCCGAAGCGTTCTGGTGAACGGCGACCAGGCACGGCACGCCGCCGCCCTTCTGGTATTCGCCGCGAACCGTGTGGCCGGGGCCCTTCGGCGCGATCATCACGACGTCGACGGAGGCCTTCGGCTCGATCAGGCCGAAATGGACGTTGAGGCCATGCGCGAAGGCAATCGCTGCACCATCACGGATGTTGCCGGCGATCTCGGCCTTGTAGATGTCCGCCTGCAGTTCGTCGGGGGTCGCCATCATCAGCAGGTCGCCCCACTTGGCGGCTTCCGCCACGGTCATGACCTTGAAACCGTCGGCCTCGGCCTTCTTGATGGTAGCCGAGCCGGCCTTCAAGGCGATGGCCACGTTTGCCGCGCCGCTGTCCTTCAGGTTGAGCGCATGTGCGCGGCCCTGAGAACCATAGCCGACGATGACGACGTTCTTGGACTTGATGAGGTTGAGATCGGCATCGCGATCGTAATAGACGCGCATCGTGTGGTTCCTTCCCTTAACGTGCTGGTTGCTGGTGATTATCGTCCCGGCGAAAGGCGCATTGCCTCCCCCGATTCCTGGCGCGCGCCGTGCAGGGCGAGAAAGGCGGCCACCGCCCTCTCCGCCTGGCGCGCATTGTCCTTGAGGCCCGGCTCCCCGAGCAGCATGCGCACATGCAGGTCGGAGACGATCAGGCCGTAAAGCGTGTGGTAGGCGGCATCTGCATCGTCGAAGCGTAAGAGCCCGGCGCGCTTGCCGGCGTCCATCAGCGCCATGGCGCGCCGGTCGATCTGCCTGCGCCCGTGCTCGAGCAACAGCTTGCCGAGCTTCGAACCGTCGCGGCCGGACTGTCCGACCGCCAGACGGTTGAGGGCGAGGGAAATATCTCCTGACAGAACCTCCAGGAGATCGCGGGCGAAGACTTCGAGATGCTCCCGCAGGCTCTCCGCCGTCAGGCGCTCCTTGCCCCGCTCGAAGGTACGGACCTTGTTCGCCTGGTGCGCGATCATCGCCGCAAGCAGACCGTCGCGATCGCCGAACCACTTGTAGAGGCTTTCCTTCGAGCAGTTCGCCGCCCGCGCCAGGCCGGACGTCGTCAACGCCTTGTCGCCCCCCTGGACGAGCAAACGCAAGGCCTGCTCCAGAACCTCGTTCTGTCGCGGCGTAAACTCCGGCATCTGGCTCGCGTCGCCGATCATCTTACCACTCCTAAAGGTACCGTACGGTACGGTTCCCTGATACAGACTCCACAAGACCGTAGTCAAGCCCCTCCTCATCGTGGCTCTTGAATACCTCCACGCGCTGTTGTTCTCTGAGCACACAAAGGGGCCCCTGACGATGAACAGAAGCTGCTACCTGATCGCCACACTTGTTGCCTGCGCCGCCTGGTCGGGGGTCTCGCAGGCTGCGGAGACCCGATGCGGCTGGATCGACAATCCGACCCCGCGCAACTGGTGGCTCCAGGATCGCGACCGGACATGGACGATCATGACGCAGGATCCCGACAATCCGGAGGCACCCGAGGGCATGGAGCTCATTCCCGATCTTTCGGAGGGAGAATTCGTACAGACCAACGGCTATTACGGCTACGGCTGCGCCTGCATGTCGGTGGAGACGGACGGTGCGGAGAGAATCACGCGCATACTCTCGTTCAGACAGCTCCAACTCGCCCAGTGCCGCAACGACAAGGCGCTGGAACGGCGGGATTAACGCGCCGGCGGCGAATGGCGCGCGTTCGACGCCGGAGGATCGTGCAAGAAGATCGAAGGATCGGTCTAACGCTCCTTGCCGCCGCCGTGCATAATCCCATCTTCCGACTTCCCTCACCCCAAGACGAATGGAGCTCCCCATGGCTATCGCACGAGGCTATGCCGCCACCGATGCATCCAAACCGCTGACGCCCTTCACCTTCGAACGCCGGGAGCCGAATGCCGACGACGTGGTGATTTCCATCCAGTATTGCGGCATCTGCCATTCGGACATTCATACCGTCCGCAACGAATGGCACAACGCCGTCTATCCGATCGTTCCGGGACATGAAGTCGTAGGCGTGGTTTCGGCCGTCGGCTCCGACGTCACCAAGTTCAAGGTGGGCGACCGGGTCGGCGTCGGCTGCTTCGTCGACAGCTGCGTCGGCTGCGCCAGCCGCGACCCGGATATCGAGCAGTACATGCCCGGCCTTGTCCTCACCTACAACAGCGTCGAAGCCGACGGAAAGACCGCGACGCAGGGCGGCTACTCCGACCACATGGTGGTGAAGGAGGGCTACGTCCTTTCGATCCCGGACAACCTGCCGCTCGATGCTGCGGCCCCGCTGCTCTGCGCCGGCATCACCCTCTACTCGCCGCTCCGTCACTGGAATGCAGGCCCAGGCAAGAAGGTCGCGATCGTCGGCATGGGCGGGCTCGGCCATATGGGCGTCAAGCTCGGAGCAGCCATGGGCGCGGACATCACGGTGCTCAGCCATTCCCTTTCGAAAAGGGAAGATGGCCTGAAACTCGGGGCGAAGGACTATTACGCAACCAGCGATGCGGAAACCTTCAAGACGCTGGCAGGCACCTTCGACCTGATCATCTGCACGGTGGGGGTCGCCATCGACTGGAACCAGTATCTCGGGCTCCTCAAGATCGACGGGACGATGGTGGTCGTCGGTGCTCCGGAACATCCGGTGCCCGTCCATGCATTCTCCCTCATCCCCGGCCGCAAGAGCATCTCCGGCTCGACGATCGGCTCGATCAGGGAAACCCAGGAAATGCTGGATTTCTGCAGCCAGCACGACATCGTTGCGGAGATCGAGACGATCCGCATCCAGGACGTCAACGAAGCCTATGAGCGCGTCCTGAACAGCGACGTCCGCTACCGCTTCGTCATCGACATGGCTTCGCTCGCCGCCTGATCGGGATCGAGCCTTGACGTTAGCGGGTGCCACCGTCGTGGCACCCGCTTCTCATTCCGCATAGTCCACAGGCAGGTTTCCGCCGCTTTTCAGCACCTCCATGGAAATGAAGGCGGAGACGTCGAAGAGTTCGATGCGCTTGACCAGCCGCCGGTAGACGACGTCGTAATGCTCCACGCGCGGCAGCACGACCTTTAGGATATAGTCGTAGCTGCCGGTCAGCCGGTGCGCCTCGACGATCTCGCCGATGTCGCTGATCGCCTTTCGAAAGCTCTCGATCCAGTCGTCGGAATGATGGGCGGTCTTGACGAGCGCGAAGACCGTCGTCGGCACGCCGATCCGCTCCCGGTCAAGCACCGCCACGCGGCGCGCGATGTATCCCGCCTCCTCCAGCTTCTGGATGCGCCGCGAACAGGCCGAAGGCGAAAGCGCCACCTGTTCCGCCACCTCCGCCACGGGCATGACGGCATTCGCCTGCAGCAGGTCGAGGATTCGACGGTCGCGGTCATCAAGCATGGCCAGGGCTCCTTCTGCATTCAGCATGCGTGTTTTACCGCCAGTGCGCAATGGGCGTGCACGTACTCGCCTTCAGTGGTTCGAGTTTGCATCCTCCCCGCGGGCTGCGGGGGCTAGCATCTCAATGGCTTAAGGAGGGAATGAGAATGAAGACGATCGGCCTCATCGGCGGCATGAGCTTTGAGAGCACCGCAGTTTATTACCGCATCATCAACGAACTGGTCCGCGAGCGGCTCGGCGGCCTCGCCTCCGCCGACATTCTCCTCCATTCCGTCAACTTCGCCGACATCGTCGCGTTGCAGAAGGCCGGGCGCTGGGATCTCGCAGCCGAGGCGCTGACAGACAGTGCACGGCGGCTCGAGGCGGCCGGCGCCGACTGCGCGCTGATCTGCACCAACACCATGCACCTTGTTGCTCCGGAGGTCGCCTCCGGCATCGGCATCCCGCTGATCCATATCATCGACGAAACGGCCGAGGCATTGCGTGCCGAGGGACTGAAGCGCCCTCTCCTGCTCGCCACCCGCTACACCATGGAGCACGGTTTCTATGCGGAGCACATGCGCCGCTTCGGCATAGAAGTGATGGTTCCCGACGCCGAAGAGCGCGGCGCCATGCACGATATCATCTTCGATGAACTCTGCGCCGGCATGGTGCGCGAGGGCTCCCGCGACCGCGCCATTGCCATGATCGAGAAGGCGAAGGCGGACGGGGCCGACAGCATCATCCTCGGCTGCACGGAAATCTGCCTGCTTCTCGACCCCGATGATCTTCCGCTGCCGGGTGTCGATTCCACCAGAACCCACGCCCGGGCGGCCGTTGGCTTCGCCCTGGACGGGAGCGGCTACGCAGTCGCCGCGGAATAGGATCAGACGTCCTGCCCGCAGGCGCGGCGGAAGCGTCGCACCGTCTCCGCCATGCCGTACTCCAGGGCGTCGGCCGTAAGCCCGTGACCGATCGAGACTTCGGCCAGACAAGGGATTCGCTTCACCAGAAGCGGCAGGTTCGCAACGGTGAGGTCGTGGCCGGCATTGACGCCCATCCCCTCGTCGCGGGCGGCATCCGCCGTCCGACCGAGCATCTCGACGATCTCTGCGGCGCGCTCCGGGCTGTCGTAGCAGCCGCCATAGGGACCCGTGTAGAGCTCGATCCGATCCGCCCCCGTCGCCTTTGCTAGCCGGACCGCCTCCACGTCGCCATCGCCGTCGGCAAACAGCGAAACGCGCATGCCCTTCGCCTTCAGCCGCGCCACGATCGGCTTCAGCATTTCACCTTGAGCACGAAAATCGAAGCCGTGGTCGGAGGTCGCCTGGCTCGGATCGTCCGGCACCAGCGTCACCTGCTCGGGCTCCGTCCGCTCGCACAGCGCCAGGAAATCCTCGCTCGGATAGCCCTCGATGTTGAATTCCGCATCCGGAAATTCGTCGTCGATCAGCGCCCGGATCACCGGCAGGTCGGAAAAGCGGATATGCCGCTGGTCCGACCGTGGATGGACCGTCAGGCCGCTGGCGCCCGCCTGCAAGGCGATGCGCCCCAGATGCTCAAGGCTCGGCCACGGCAGGTCGCGGCGGTTGCGCAGCATGGCGATGGCATTGATGTTGACGGAGAGCGTTGTGGGCATGGCAGAGGTCCGAGGAAACGATGCTCCTGCTTAGGACAAGCAGACCGGGAAGGCCAACCGCTTTCGTAAATCCGGCCATTGAAACTTTTGATGCTTCGGCTATCGCACGATGGTCAGTGTTTCTGCCGCCCTGGTGATCGCCGTATAGAGCCAGCGCTCGCGCGTATCGCGGAACGCCCAGCTCTCGTCGAACAGGACGACATTGTTCCACTGCGAACCCTGTGCCTTGTGCACCGTCAGTGCGTAGCCATAGTCGAATTCGTCATAGCGTTTGCGTGTCGACCAGGGGATTTCCTCTTCGCTTTCGAAGGCGGCCTTCAGCAGCTTGATCTTCGCCGCGCCGCGATCCATGTCGTCGTCTTCCGGGCGGATCATCAGGTTGATGCCGGGCTTGACCGTTTCCCGCGAGGAACTCATCACCTGCCAGAGCGAGCCGTTGAGCAGGCCCTTCACCTGGTCGTTCCTGAGGCAGACCAGCTTGTCGCCCGATTGCGGGTGGTCGGTGGTGAAGCCTTTCAGCTCGCGGAGACGCTGGTTGTAGCGCTTGCGCGTCCTGTTGGTTCCGACGAGCACCTGGTCCGCGTCGAGCACCAGCGCCTGGTTCACGTCGTTGCGGGAGATGACCTGCGCTGTCCCATAGTCGCCATGCATGATCTCCTTGCCTTCGCGGACGTTCATGGCGAGCTGGATGATCGGATTGTCCCGTGCCTGCCGGTGGATGTCCGTCAGCAGGTAGTCCGGCTCCTGCTCGGTGAAGAAGCCGCCGCCCGAGACCGGCGGCAACTGGCCGGGGTCGCCGAGCACCAGGATCGGCGTGCCGAAACTCAGCAGGTCGCGACCCAGTTGCTCGTCCACCATCGAGCATTCGTCGATGACGATCAGCGCCGCCTTGGCGACCGGGCTCTGCCGGTTGATGGCGAACATCGGCGAGATCGAGGTCTTGCCGGTTTCCTCGTCCTCGACCGATTCCTCCCCGCGCGGGCGGTAGATCAGAGAATGGATGGTCTTGGCATTTCGGGCGCCCCGCGAGCGCAGCACCTGCGCCGCCTTGCCGGTGAAGGCGGCAAACAGAACGTCGCCGTCCACGTGCTCGGCAAAATGCTTGGCGAGCGTGGTCTTGCCGGTCCCGGCATAGCCGAACAGCCGGAAAATCTGCTGGCGGCCATCCTTGAGCCAGCGCGAGACGGCCTTGAGGGCCTCATCCTGTTGCGGGGCAAACTGCATGGCGGGACTTGGCAGGATTCTTCCGCCCACTGCAACCGAAAAGAACGAAAGAGGATCAAAAGACCAAAGGTTCTCAACGCAGCATCGGCCAGAGGCTGATGACGAGCAGCACCGCCATGGTGATGTTGAACCATTTCAGACGCACCGGAACCGAAAGCCAGTCCCGCAATGCGGAGCCGAAACCCGCCCATGTGGAGACGCTCGGCAGGTTGACCAGCGCGAAGGCAAACCCGACGAGTAGCACCGTCGGCACGTAGTAAGCGGGATTGGTATAGGTCGCCATCGCGGTGACCGCCATCACCCATGCCTTCGGGTTGACCCATTGGAAAGCAGCCGCTCCGAAGAAGGTCATCGGCTTCGCTCCCGCCTTGCCTTCGGACAGGCTGCGGGAGGTGCCGATCTTCCAGGCGATCCAGACGAGATAGGCACCGCCGGCGAACTTCAGCATGGTGTAGATGACGGGCACGCTCTGCATCAGCGCGCCGAGTCCCAGTCCCACCCCGATCAGCAGCGACAGGAAGCCGACGCCGATCCCGAGCATGTGCGGGATCGTCCGGCGAAACCCGAAGTTCACGCCGGAGGCGAACAGCATCATGTTGTTGGGACCGGGCGTGATCGAAGTCGTGAAGGCGAACAGGACCAGGGCCAGAAAGGTTTCCAGCGGCATGCATTCTCCAGCGCCAATGAGGTTGATCTGGTCAGGTGGCCGCCTCGTTGCGCGGGCGGCCTGCGAGTGGTTTAGGCGCAATCCGGAGCCGCTTCAAGCGGGCTTGGCAGGCGGCCGGTTCGCCTTATCTTGTCCCTTAATGAGCAGGAGCCAGCCCTCATGATCGACGATCTTCTTCCCACGGTCACCCTCTCCTCCGGGACCGTCGTGCCGGCACTCGGCCTCGGCACCTGGCAGATGGGCGAGGTCCCGCGCAGGCAGGCCCAGGAGATCGACGCCCTGCGGCACGGCATCGATCTCGGCCTGACGCTTATCGATACCGCGGAGATGTACGGCGAAGGCGGCGCCGAGGAGATGGTCGGCAAGGCGATCGACGGCCGGCGGGACGACGTCTTCCTCGTCAGCAAGGTCTATCCGTGGAATGCAAGCCGCGAGGGAACGATCGCCGCCTGCGAGCGCAGCCTTCAGCGGCTGAAGACCGATCGGCTCGACCTCTACCTCCTCCACTGGCGTGGCGAACATCCGCTGGAAGAGACGGTCGAGGCCTTCGAGGCGCTCCGCCGGCAGGGCAAGATCGGCGCCTGGGGCGTCTCCAACTTCGATCTCGATGACATGGTGGAACTGATGGCACTGCCGGACGGCCGGAACTGCGTCGCCAACCAGGTCCTCTACAACCTTTCCCG
>DASUPM010000454.1:0-10879 GCA_036281095.1 Pseudorhizobium sp. | reverse complement strand
AAAGCGATCGAGAAGGCCAGTCCCATATCGATCAGGATCGTCGGGATGGGCAGGAAGAGGACGCAGAGAATGGCGATGATGCCGGCGGCAAAGCCGATATCCCGGCCGTTGGGGGAAACCTTCGGGATAGATAATGCAGGTGGTTGCGCCATGGTGCATCCGTCTCTTCATGAGATGGGGGCAGACAGGTCTGCCCAGTTCATCTCCTGCCTAGAGGACGAAGCTTGCGCGAAGATGGGGTAGCGACCGGACTAAAAGCCGGATTGCACCCGCGAAAAGACGAGAGTGGCGAAGAGATTGATCTGGGCGCCGATAAAGGGCGCCGTCACGCCGATCGCCACCATGATGGCGACGATCTTCGGCACGAAGGTCAGGGTCATCTCCTGCACCTGGGTGAGCGCCTGGAGGAGAGCGATCGCCACTCCCACCACCATGGCGGTGAGAACGGCGGGACCCGAGGCCACCAGGATGGTCCAGATCGCCGCCTGCATGATATCCAGGGCGTCGGCTTCGTTCATGTCGCCTGCTCCAACCCGAATCATTCGGGCCTCAGTAGAATTAGCTCGTTGTACCGCCGGTGGATTCGTCCGTCGAGGACGTTCCGTCCGGGGATCCGGCAGTGTCGTCGGTATCGGTATCGGTCTCGGTGTCCGTCTCGATCGGTTCGTCGGAGATGACGACGCCGGCCTGCAGCAGAACCTTTTCGCCCTCGTCGGTAATGACGATGACGCCGTCCGAATAGACCTCGACTTCCTTGACCTGCCCCATGACCGCGTCGTCGGCGCTGCGGACGTACTTGCCCACGAGATCGCCGGCGCGCGTGAGCGCCTCGGCCTGCAGCATGCTGCGCAGGTGCGCGTTCGTCTGGATCGTCTGCTCGACCTGCGAGAACGAAGCGAGCTGGGACATCTGCTCGCTGGCATCCATCGGATCGGTCGGATCCTGGTTCTTCATCTGTGCGATGAGGAGTTGCAGGAAGCTGTCATAGTTCAGGCTGGCCTTGTCGGCGTCGCTCGAGGTCGCGCCGGCGTTCGCCCACGGGTTGGACGCCGCGGTGGTTACGGGATCTACCGCCATGGAGCGATCTCCTTGCGGATCTGCTCGATCGTCGCCGGCGTCATCTCGTGATTATTCAGGATGCGGTCTTCGATCGGATAGAGACCGCGGATCGCCTTGAGTGCATCGAACGCCCTGCCGGAAGCCACCATGCCGTCGATGCGCTTGAGCTCGGCGAGGATTTCCTCGTTTTCGAAGCAGTTGAGCAGCATGCTCACCGACTTGCGGAAGAGCACCAGCGACTGCTCCTTGCCCTCCGGGTTGATCAGCATCATCTGGGCGATGAAGTAGAGCTGCCGGAGCGGCGTCGTCGCATCCTCGGGCTGCAGCACGTGATTTTCCAGGAGGAACGTCACGTCGTTGAGGAATTCGAGTGCCACCTTGCGGTCGACGCGCAGCACGGCGCCGTTGATGAAGATTCGCTCGCCGGATTTGAGCGAGATGCGCAGCGTACTTTTCATTTAAGTCCATCCCTGATGATGGTGGTCACGTCGATAATGCCCTGGTAGTTGTCGGACTGCCGCTTCCTGATGCGCTCGCATTCCTTCAGTATCCATATGGCTATGGAAATCAGATTGGCCCGCAGCTCCGTCGCAAGTTCGTTGTCGGCCTGCTTCAGGTCTTCGATGAAGCTGATCCAGACACGCCGGGTGTAGTAAACGGCCTCGATCGTCTTGCGCGAATACGAACCTTCGTTCCTCGCGGCCGCCAGAAGTTCTATCGACCGGTCCAGCGCCTGCCGTTCACGGTCCTTGGCGTCGGCGACGCCATCTTCCATGATCTCGGCATATGAAAACTGGTACATTCATGTATCCTTCATTTTCATCGACTTCCTTCTTCATCAAAGGAAGTTAACCAGGCTCAACTGCTGCAGGCGGGCCGTCAGGGTGTAGGACGTCTCGATCAGCGCTTCGAGCCCCTTCACTCTTGTGGAGGCCTCATAGGCATCTACGGATTCGAGATCGTTGAGGTGCGTCTCGATGATGTTCATCTGAGCCTCGAGCGTCTCGTTCGCCTTCTTCACGCGCTCCGCAGACAGACCAAGCGTCGCCCGTTCGCCGGTCAGGCCGGAATTCGCCTGGCCGATGTACGTAGTGGCGCGGTTGGTGGCCTCGCCGCGCGCGGCGTCGGAAAGCTCCTCGCTCAGGAACTCCATGGACACGAGCGAGGTCAGGACGAACTTGCGCATCCCGTCGCTGTTGGCGTTGGTGGAAGTCTGAACGATCTCGTTCTGCGTGATGCGGCTCTTCATGTTGTCATCGGAGGCGTCCGATACGAACGCACTCCAGAAGTCCTGCCCCACCACGGATGCATCGTGGGGCGGATCCGTCAGCGTCGAGGTACCGTCGAACTTCGCCTCCATCTCATCGAGGAAGGCTGCCATGTCGTCCGCGGTCATGTCCGCCTTGGAGGCGATGCCGTTGTTCGTCATGAAGAAGCTCAATTCGGCTTCGAACGCGGTCCGTGCATCGGACCCGTCATCGGCAACATCGTCGAAAGGCTTTACGTCTGTGTTAATGCCGGCGAACAGGTATTCGCCATTCACCGAGGTGTTGGCGAAGTTCGAAAACGTATCCAGCGCGTTCTGGATGGTCGTCCGGGCTACGGAAAGGTTCGTCGCGTCGCCGCTGGAGCCGAGGCCGACCAGCGAATCGAGAACCTGCTGTCCGAGGTCCGCCATCTTCGACAGCGCCTCTTCGGACGATTCCAGACGCTGGGTCGCCAGCGAGTTCGTCGTGAGCATGGACTTGATGCGCAGCACGTCGCGCGTCAGGTCCAGGCTGCGTGCCGTGGTGGCGCCGAGAGCCACGCCCACATCGGCGTGGCGTCCCGTGGTAACTTCCTGCTGAGCGGCCACCATCTCCTGCTGCGCCTTTGCTACCGCGTAGCGCATCGTGGTCTGGATACTGACTGATGAAATGAAAGAGGTCTTCATCGATTAACTCGCCGCTTCAAGCAGCGCCTGCATCATGTCGTCCACCGCCGACATGAGCTTCGCAGCCGCCTTGTAGGACTGCTCGATGTCGAGCAGCAGTGAGAGTTCCTCATCCAGGCTTACGCCTGTTTCGCTGGAATAGGCGTCTGTCGCCCGACTGAGCATCGCCAGCTTGTTCTCCGAGGCTGTCGTCGCGGTGCTGCGCCGCATCTCGAGCCAGCCCATGGAGTCTGCCGCGAAGGACTGGAGCGAGAGCGATCCGCCGACTTCGGTCGCCTCGTCGAAGATGATCTTGGTGTCGAACGCCTCGTCCAGCTTGTTGAGCAGTTCGGAGTAACCCGTGGACTGATCCGTATTGACGACATAACCGGGACCATTGATTCCGCCGTCGCGGATCAGGTTGGGATTGCCCGCAGGCGGGACGACCGCCGCGTTGATCTTGATGGCGCTGGCGAGCCCCGGCTGGACCACGCCGTCCGCCGGCATGGCAGCGGGAGTATCCCAGGTGAAGAGGCCCGGCAGCGTCGGCAGGGTGGCGGGCGTGGCGGGATCGCTTTCTGCAAAGGCGACGATCAGTCCGCGAGCCACCTCGTCGAGCTGGCTCTGGAAGAGCGGCGCCACTTCGTCGCGGATCTGGAGAAGCGCCTGCAGGGAACCCTCGGCATCCGTATCGGACCCCACGCCGGACTTTACCGCAACGCCGTCTATGTACACGCTGTTGCCGACCGTGGCCGCACCATATGCGGCAATCGGCGCAAAGCTTACCGTGCGCGGCAGCGTCTCGAACAGCACCGTTCCTTCGGAGGTGTAGAGAACCATGTCCTGGTTCTCACGCACGACCGAATTGATGCCGACGATTTCCGAAATCTGCTTCAGCAGCGTGTCGCGTTCGTCGAGCGCGTCGTTCGGATTTCCGCCGACCGCGACTTCCTGCTTCACCTTGTTGTTGGCGATCTCGAACTGCCCAAGCAGCTCGTTCAGGCTCTCGACGTTCTGCGCGATCTCGTCGTCCGCCCGCTGGCGGATCGCCTGCAGCTCGTTCGACGCGGTGTTCAGGCCCTTGACGAGATCCTGCGCCGTCGACACCACCGTGGCACCAAGCGTCACCTCGCCGGGCTTGCTCGCCCAGGTCTGGAGGCTGTTGCGCAGGTTCGAGATGAGCACCGACGGCGAGGTTTCGTAGTCGTTCCCGCCCATCAGAGACTTCATCTCCTCCAGGCCGGCAAGAAGCACCGCCTGGCCGCTGTAGATCGATGAGCTTTCGATGGTCTGGCGCTGCAGGGCAAGGTTCTGCGACCGCTCGATCCCGACGACCAGGGCGCCGTTGCCGGCCGTCGTCAGCACCGCAGAGCGCCGCACATAATTGGCGTTCTGCGCGTTCGCAATGTTCTTCGAGGCGACGCCGGACTGGATGCCGGTGTTGTTGAAGATGGATTGCGCGGTATTGAGTGCTGACGAAAGGGTCATCGTGACTGCCTCTGGGGACTAGCTCCCGTTACCTTTTCAGGTTGACGAGAACTTCCATAAGTTCGGAACCGGTCTGGAAGACCTTGGAGTTTGCGGTGTAGTTGCGCTGCGACTCGATCATCGAGGTCAGCTCTTCGGCGATATCGACGTTGGAGTCTTCGAGCGCATTGGAGATGATGGTGCCGTAGCTGCCGTTACCGGCATAGCCCATGACGATGACGCCCGAATCGTTGCTCTGGGTGTAGACGTTGCCGGCCAGCGGCTTCAGCTGGTCAGGGCTCTGCACGTCCGCCATCGCGATCCGGTATTTCGGCTCCAGCTTGCCGTTGGAGTACTTCAGGTAGACGATGCCGTCGTCGCTGATCTCGTGGCCGACGACGTCGCTCGCCGCGTTGCCGTCGATCTTGCCATCGCTGACCTTGAAGTCGCGGTTAAGCTGCGTGGAGTTGCTGATGTCGATCGTCAGGCTGTTGAACTCTGCGCCTCCCAGCGACATCGCCTGCGTCGTCAGCGACGATGGGCTGACGATGTTGCCGAGCGCGTCGAACTCAAGGGTCGGGATCTTGCCGGTCCCGTTGGAGGGAGCCTCGACAGTCGTCGTGCCCGGATCGGCCGTCACCCCGGAGAAGTCGATCGCGATCGCGTTGAGAGGAGGGGTCGCCGTCGTCACCAATGTGCCACCCGGAATGGCGAACGGTGTGGCGTTTAGCGGCGTCGTCGAGGTCATTCCGTCATAGACGTTGACCGTCCATGCACCGGCTGTCTTGGTGTATTCGTAACGAAGCGTCCGTGCGTTGCCGTCGGTGTCGTAAGCGATCTCGCTGGTCTGGAACGTCGAGCCATCCGGCGCCAGTGCATCAAGGTTACCCGTGGCCGTAGCATCGGTTGTCGCATCGGTCAGCGGATCGAAGGCCTGGGTGATGATCGAAACGCCATCGTAGCTGACATCCACCGTCCAGTTGTTGTCTGCCATCTTGGTGTAGGTGATGTCGAGAAGCCGGGTGTTCCCCTGGCTGTCGTAGGCGACAAGAGACGTCGTCTTCTCGTACCCCACCGCCTCGTTGGACGGGAGGTTGACATCCAGGATGCCGTTCTGGGAAGCCGTCGCATTGAGTGCGCCGGAAGAAAGATTGACCTCCGTCAAACCATCGAAGCCATTGACGACAATCGTGGGATCTTCGGTCGATGAATACTCGTAGCCCATCAATGTGAAGCCGGCTGCGTTCTCCAGCGTACCATCCGACATGCCCGTGAAGTTCCCGGCGCGGGTCAGGTATTCGACTCCATCCGTGCCCTGCACGATGAAGAAGCCGCGACCGTTGATCGCAAGGTCGGTGGACGAAGTCGTGTAGGTGAAGGTGCCCTGCGAGGAGATCGAGTAGCGGACATTGGTGGTGACGCCGCCGGAATTGTAGGAACCTTCGCCCGACGGCAGGATCAGCGACGAGAACTGCGTCGAAGCCTTCTTGTAGCCGGCGGTCGAGGCGTTGGCGATGTTATCGCCAACCGTGCTCAAGCGGGTGGCTTGGGCGTTCATCCCGGACACACCGGTTCTCATGGTTCCGTAGAGGCTCATCTCAAATCCTCGTTATCGCTTTATACCGGGACAGTAGGGGGCGGGCCTTGCGTGAAGCTGTCTGATTTCCGCTTCATCCGGGCAAAGCGGAAATCCATGCGGCCTTCAGCTCCAGTCGATGCAGTAGCCAAGGAAACGCTTCGAATCGACCGGGTCGAAGCCGAGCTTCTTGCGCAACTTCTTGCGCAGCTTGCTGATGTGGCTTTCGACGACGTTTTCTTCCACTTCCTCGTCGAAGATGCCGTAGATCGCGTTGAATATCTGCGTCTTGGAGACGCGGCGGCCGCGATTGGCGACCAGGTATTCCAGGATGCGGCGCTCGCGGCGCGGCAGCGCGAAGACTTCACCGGCGATCTCCGGATCGCGGCCATCGGAGAACACGCGGATCTGGCCGATGTCCGTGTAATTGGCGATGGCCTTGAGACGGCGGCGGATCGCTGCTGCGCGAGCGAGGATCTCCCGGGGATGGACCGGCTTGCGGACGACGTCATCGACGCCGCTGTCGAACAGAGCAAGGGTCGCATCGAGTGACGGCTGGTCGCTCACCGCAATGACCGGCGCCTGGGACCGGTCGCGGATTGTCCGCGGCAGTTCCAGCATGCGATCGCCCTGTCCGATCAGAAACGCCTCCACGGCGCCGATATCACCTTCGGCCGCCGTGTTCACCCACTCGGCAAACTCCGAAGGATCGAATCCCGTCGAGGGAATGCCCTCACGGCCAAACAGGGAAGTGTATCCATCCTTAACGAGCTCGCGCTCATCAACCACTACGATCATTCGTCCGCCTCCGAATCAGTTGTGGTGCTTCGATGGAGCTATGGGTACGAATCGGCGGAATCGGGCACAAGCTGTGGGAAGTTAACCAAACAAATTAATAGTTGATTAACCATCGTCTCGCGATTTGCACTACATCTAGTGGGTATGGCGTCGACTTCGCACTAATGTTCAGTGGACAAAGTTAAGATTCAGGTGAGAAGGGGCTTGCGCTACAGATTCTCGCCTCAAAGACGCCATGAATCGTTTTACGAGTCATCGGCGCAGGAAAGACAGTCTAGAGTTGCTATTTTGCGCAGAACTGTGAAGCATTCGGAGTCCACTCTCCGTAACCCGTGGCGACCAGATTGCTGATCACACGACAGACGTACCGCTTCTGGGCGGGGTCGTTATTCGGCCCGGCATGGTATCTTGCTACCGCCATCGTCCAGGTTTCGTGCCGGTCATGCAGGTTGCGAAGAAACTTCGCGGCGTACTCCACGTTGCGACGAGGCTCGAACATCTGGGCCGGGGAGCTGAAGTTTTCACCGTGAAAATAGTGGTTGATCTGCATGCATCCGACATCGATGAGCTTGCGGCCTTCCCGTTTGGCGGCGTCGAAAGTGGCAAGCGCCTGCTCCCGCGAGGGCGGATAGAAAGCCTTGCCTTCGACATTCATCGCATAGGGATAAAGGCTCCCCTTGCGGCCGGTCTCCGTCAGGCCCACCGAGTAAAGGATGCCTTCCGGCACCCCGTACTTCGCCGCTGCCGCCTGGATTTCCTTTTCACAGGCTCCGGTTGACGCCGTGGCCTCAGAGATAAAGCTGGCCAGAACGAGCAGCGACAGCGCTGTCAGCAGCGGCAGCCGCCGAAAGATCGGGTGAGGTATCATCGTCGCGGTTCCTGTTGTCCGTCACGTCCGTGAAGCGTTGGCCGGTCTGGTTGCGGTTGAGATCGCCCTGCCGCTCGCCATTGCCGGTCATCTGCTGCTGGCCCGCCTGGCTGCCCTGCTGGCCCTTCTGGGAATCCGCGTCCGAAGATGGCGTTATGCTGACCGTCACCTGATCGACGGAGAAGCCCTGAGACCGGAGGGCATCGACCATGCCGCTGCTGTCCTCGGACAATTGCTGATGCGCTGCTCGCGTCTCGACGGTGAGGTGGACGTGCAACTGCTCGCCGTTCATCTTCAGCGTCGCCGTGACGGTTCCAAGGTCATGAGGGGTCATCTGCAGCTTCAGCATGTGAACCACCGAGCCGGAGCTGCTCTGCGAAGCGATGTTCGACAGGGTGGAATCAGGCTGCATGGCGGCGGACCAGGTCTGATCGCCAACCATTGCCGCCATCAGGGACGCGCTGTTCGAACCGTTCTGCATGCCGATAAAGCGGCGGGAATCCAGAACCATCACATTCTCGACCTGGGGCATCGCCGCCTTGGCCTCGGAGCTGCCCTGATCACGCGACCGAGCCGCCAGGGTCAGTTCAGCATTGAGGCTGCCATTCTTCGCATTGATGAAGCGAAGATTGACGTCCTTCGGCTTGGCCGCATCTTCGGCTGTCGGCATCTCAAGCATATCCGCCGGCGCTTCCGCACCGGCACGACCCGCACCCTCGGTCTCCGACGCGGCCCTTCCCCCGACCTCGCCGGAAGCAGCCGCCGCCTTACGTCCCTCGGATGGGCCGGAGGTGCGTGCCTGACCGGCACCGTTCACCGGGAGCGGCTGGCCGGCGGGGATGCTCAGGAGTTGGGCCGCTTCCTGCGCATTGTCCACGGGCGCAACTGTCCCCGCGGCTTCATCCACAGCCTTGTCCCTGGACGTCCCCTCGCCCTCGGCGGTCGGCTCCAGATCAGCCGCATCGCGAGAATTGCGAGTTTTGCCTGCGATGGCGGGGACGCTGGCGGGTGTGGCCGTTTTGTCCGTCTGAACCTGCTCCGGGGGGAGCCGATCTCCGGCTTGTTGCATGACGTCAGCGACCGAACGTCGGACGGAGACGGCTGGCCGGCTATCCTCGGCGTCCATCACCTCGGATACCGACCGTTCGCGTCTTTCGCCGGCCGTGTTGTCGCCGGAAGTCGTATCTCTTCCAGCCTTGGACAGCGCGGTCGAGAAGGCGTCCGATCCTCCCTCCTTCTCACCGGCAGTACGGGTGCCGCCCTTGGCCGATGTCCCTGACGACGTCGAATTGGCAAGAACCTCAAGCGTCATGGCCTCACATCCTCCTCTTTCAGGAGCTCATCGATCGCGCTCAGCCTGGATCGGCCGGCTTCGACGAAGGTCCGGAATTCTGCGTCAAGTTTGACAGTGCCGCCCGCTGGTACCGGAGACGTTACCCCGACAGACCCGGGAGGTTCATCTCCGAGCGACGCATTCGAAACCGCTGCGTCCGGTGTCGGGGAAATGGTGGCCGGAGGAACTTGCGCGAGGCTGTCGGACGACGGCGCTCTCAGCACCTCTTCGGCGACCACCCGTGCTGCCTCGCGCAATGCCTGGTCGCGCGGCGACAGTCGTTCTTCCGGAATTTCGGAAAGGTCCTGCGCGACGGCGCCGACCTGCGAGGTCGAAATGCTGGCCAATCCGCCGTAGAGCCGCGCCAGGGTCTCCGGGGTCGCTTCCTCCAGGCCGGACAGGGCCGTGGCTCTGGTCGATGCCAGTCGGGCAAGCTCGTCCTTGCCCTCAAGGGCAGCGCTTCGGGCTATACGCAGAAAGACTTCGCGCCGCCGGTCCACGTCCATGAACTCGACCGTCCCGTCGATATCCGCTTCCGTCACCTGCGGGTAGTGTTCCACCGTCAGCTGCACGAAGAAGTCGGCGAACTGGCTGGCATAGGGGGAGTGCACGAAGCGGCGCGCATATTGGCGCGCATAGGCCAGTCCCTTGGCGACCATATCCGCATCGACCGCAATCGCGACCGATCTGCGAAGGGCAGCCTCCTCGACGATCGTACCCGGGGCCGCAAGCCGCGCCATGTCGTAATATGCGAGCGCTCCCTTCGGATCCTTCGGCACGGTGACGTTACCGCTGACCAGGGCGAGATAGGCCCCCATTCTTTCGTCGCGGTATTCCATCGCCATCTCGCCGAGAGACTTCGCGATCAGCGTCCCCCGGCCGGCGAGGTACTTCCGCAAGGCATCCGCCACGCGGCTGTCGAAATTGCCGGCGATGTCGCGGTCGACCAGATACTCCAGTGTCTCCGGGTTGCCGCCGCTCATCGCATAGATCAGGGCCGCATCAACATTGCGGGGATCCCGGAAAACCGACGGATCAGCCGTCCGCAACCGCTGGTCAATCTTGTTCAGCATGAAGCGCTGCATCTCGCCGGCCGAGTGATCACCGGCAACGACGGTGTCCTGAACGAACTGCAGGGATCGCAGCATGACATACGGAGCCAGCGCCGGGTCCTCCTGTGCCGCCGCGGGGCGCGAAGGCAATGCCGCCAGCGCAACCGCAGCAGCCAGAAGGACCGGTCTGAGTTCCGTCAGCCTCGCTCTCATCCCTCGCCCGCCTGCACGAGGATTTCGATTCGCCGGTTAGCTGCGGCAAGAGGATCGGCAGGCACCTGCAGGCGCCTGTCGGCGAAGCCGGATACCTGCTTCACCCGCGTTTCCTCCAGGCCGCCCCGCACCAGCATGTAATAGGCGCTGTGGGCGCGGGCCATGGAAAGCCGCCAATTGTCGTTCTCCTCGCCCGTGAACTGTCGTCCGTCGGTATGCCCGCGGATCAGGACATCGCCTTTCCGGTCCTTCAATATGCCGCCGATCTTCTCCATTGCGCGCACCATCTCGCCACGCGGGACCGCCGATCCGACATTGAACATCGGGTCCGCCGTCTGATCGGAAATCGTCACCAGCAGGCCGCCTTCCGAGGGAGTGACCACCAGGCTTTCCGCCAGCTTTCCGGCCACGCCCTGAATTTCCGCGGAGATCTGCTTGCGAAGCTCCTCGGCCGCCTCGGCCGGATCGGAAGCCTCAGCGGTCTCCGATGGCGGTACCTCTTCGCTGACGGCCTCAGCGTCCGTCTCCTTGACCTCTTCGCCCCTACTCTTTGAAGATGCGGCCTCCGGCATTTCGGGCAAGGATGTGTCGGCGCGCGGTC
>DASUPM010000453.1:0-4744 GCA_036281095.1 Pseudorhizobium sp. | reverse complement strand
GCTGCTGCTTGACGTCCTCTTCGTCCGGGCAACGGAGTTCGCCGTGCCTGCGACCGACCTGCCCCTGCTTTTCTCGCGGCTGAAGGCCGGCGGCCTGAAGCTCGGCATTGCCTCCAGCGACAACGAGCTGTCGATCCGCGAGACGGCGAAGCGGTTCGGCATCGCCGATCTTGTCGATTTCGTTGCCGGTTATGACAGCGGCTTCGGCACGAAGCCCGATCCGGGGATGGTGCTGGCTTTCTGTGCGGAGGCCGGGCTTGCTCCCGGACGCGTCGCAATGGTCGGGGACAACGCGCGTGACCTGCTGATGGGCGCGAGCGCGGGTGCCGGCCTGCGGATCGGAGTGCTGACGGGGACGGGCACGCGCGAGACGCTGGAGCCCTATGCGGATATCTGCATCGAAAGCATCGCCGCACTCGACGGACTGCTTCTGCGACGGGAAGCTGGCCTGCGAGGCTGAACGAAAGCTCGCTCCCTTGCCTTTTGGGCGAAACTGCCATTCTGTGCCCTGCTGTTGCGCAAACTCAGGGGAGAACCTCATTCATGGTGTCGGAAGCGCCGCCCTTCTGGTGGACCAAAGCTGATTGGCGGGCCTGGGCTCTTTCGCCGATTTCCCTGCTCTACGGGAAGATAGCTGGCCGCAAGATGGCAAAGGGCAAGCGCGTGAGCGTGCCGGCGCCGGTAATCTGTGTCGGCAATTTTACGGTCGGCGGCGCCGGCAAGACGCCGACGGCGATCGCTCTCGCGCGCGTCGCCCGGGAGCGTGGTCTCAAGCCCGGCTTTCTCAGCCGCGGCTACGGCGGCTCGCTCGATGTGACGACCATCGTCGATCCGCATCATCATCGTGCGGGTGCGGTGGGCGACGAGGCTCTCCTCTTGGCGCGCGAGGCCCTTACCGTCGTCTCCCGCCGCCGGGTCGAAGGGGCGCAGCGGCTGGTCGGAGAGGGCGTCGACCTGATCATCATGGACGACGGCTTTCAGAGCGCGCGGATCGAAGTCGATTTCGCCCTGATCGTCGTCGACAGCGTGCGCGGGATCGGCAACGGGCATCTTGTCCCGGGCGGGCCGGTGCGGGCACCGATCGATGAACAGATGCGCCATCTCTCCGCCATACTCCGCGTCGGCGGCGGCGATGCGGCCGATCCGCTGGTCCGCCAGGCGGCCCGCGCCGGAAAACCGGTATACGTCGCGTCCCTCGTGCCGCGTCCGGCTCCCGACCTGTCCGCGCGACGCGTACTGGCCTTCGCCGGCATTGCCGATCCCGGCAAGTTCTACCGGACCGTCGAGGGGCTGGCGGCGGACATCGCCTTGCACCGGTCGTTCCCCGACCATCATTATTTCAGCGAGGACGAGATCGCCGACCTGATCGCCGATGCCGAGCGTCAGGGGCTTCTCCCGGTGACGACGGCGAAGGATGCGGTGCGGCTCGCCGGCGGCCATGGGGCGGCAGACGAACTTCTGGGGAGGCTGCGCGTGGTTGAGGTCGACATGGCCTTCGACGATCCGCAGGCTCCGGCCAACATCATCGATCTGGCAATGACCGCCTATCGACGGCGGCGGCTGCGCGAAACGCAGTCGGCGCCCTGACGTTTCGCGGCAGGCCTACGGACGGCTTTGTGTCGGCAGGACGCCGGCGCGCTTGTCGGCTTCCACGGCGGAAGCGACATCGGCATAGGGCTCCTGCCGGGCGACACTCCAGTAACGAAGCTCGTCCAGTGGAATGCGAATGCCGGTCATCGCGCACACGACGAAGGAGCCTGCGGTCAGGATCTGGTAGTCCCCGTCGAGGTACCGGATTTTGGCCTCGCGACTTCCGCTTCCCTCGAACCGGTTCATCCTTGATCTCCTGCCGAATATCATGCGCCTGCCATACAGCGGGTATCGCGACAGCGCCAGCCCCGCCGACCCTGCATCGGTCAACTGCGGCCGAACAGCCGTTCGATGTCCGTCAGCTTGAGCTCGATATAGGTCGGGCGGCCATGATTGCACTGGCCGGAGCCGGGTGTGGTCTCCATCTGACGCAGCAGGGCGTTCATCTCTTCCGGGCGCAGGCGCCGTCCCGAACGCACGGAGCCGTGGCACGCCATCGTGGCGGCAACATGCTCGAGTTTCGCGCGCAGTCCGCCGGCGGTGCTCCACTCCGCGACTTCGTCCGCCAGGTCCCTGATCAGTCCGGCGGCGTCGATCTCGCCCAGCATGGCCGGAGTTTCGCGCACCGCTATTGCGCCCGGACCGAAGCGTTCGATGGCGAGCCCGAAGCGGTCGAGGTCGGCTGAATGCTGTACCAGGCGGTCGCAATCCTCTTCCGGAAGGTCGATGATCTCCGGAATGAGCAGCGACTGGGAAGCAAGCCGTCCCGCATCCAGCGCCTTGCGCATTGCTTCGAAGACCAGGCGCTCATGGGCGGCATGCTGATCGACGATCACCAGGCCGTCCTGCGTCTGCGCGACGATGTAGTTCTCATGAAGCTGCGCACGGGCCGCACCGAGGCGATATCCGAAGGTGCCGTCCGGAACACTCGCATCAGCGCCGGTTTCCTCGCCGGGCTCGGCGCGGGCCGAAGGCATCGCAACGCTGTCGAAGCGCGCTTGCGCCTGTTCGGCGAAGCCATGTGCCGCCGGAATGGGACGCGAGGGCGATGTTTCCGCGGCCCAGGGCCGGCTCCATTGAGGGGCCGGCTGACCGGCGCGAAATGCGTTGGCGAGCCCGCTTCCGCCGGTCGTAGCGGCCCGGCTTCCTTCCCGGGCGAGCGCCTCGCGGATCGCGCCGACGATCAGGCCGCGGACGAGCCCCGGGTCCCGGAAGCGGACGTCGGCCTTGGCCGGATGGACGTTGACGTCCACGAGGGAAGGATCGAGCCCGATGGAAAGCACCGCTACAGGATGACGCCCCGCCGGTACCGTCTCCGCATAGGCTCCGCGAATCGCGGAAAGGATCAGCTTGTCCTGGACGGGTCGGCCGTTGACGAATGCATATTGATGGGCGGAGTTGCCGCGGTTGAACGTCGGCACGCCGACGAAGCCGGACAGCGAAACGTCCTCGCGCTCGGCAGCGATTTCGATAGCATTGTCCTTGAATTCGGCTCCGAGGATCTGAGCGATCCGCCCAAGCGTGTCGCTTCCGGTGGCGGCAAGCTCGAGAGTGGAACGGTCGGGACCCGAGAGCACGAAGCGGATGGCCGGGAAGGCGATCGCCATCCGCTTGACCATTTCGGTGATGGCGCCCGCTTCCGCCCTTTCCGATTTCAGGAATTTCAGCCGTGCGGGCGTCGCGAAGAAGATGTCCCGCACCTCCACGACGGTTCCCGGATTGGCGGCGGCCGGGCGGACCGACGAGGTGCTGCCGCCGACGACCACGACCTGCGACCCCTGCGGTTCGCCGCTCCGCCGGCTGGTGATCGTCAGCTTGGCGACGGAGCCGATCGAGGGAAGGGCCTCGCCGCGGAAGCCGAGAGTGCGGATATCGTCGAGGCTGCCGTCGAGCTTCGAGGTGCAGTGCCGCCTGACTGCAAGCGCCAGATCGCTGGCATCCATGCCGCAGCCATTGTCGGTAATCCGCAGCAGGCTCTTGCCTCCTCCCGCCGTTGCGATCTCGATCCGGGTCGCTCCCGCGTCGATGGCGTTTTCGATAAGCTCCTTGGCCGCACTGGCAGGGCGTTCGATCACCTCGCCGGCGGCAATCTGGTTGATGAGGGTCTCTGGCAGGAGCTTGACGGGCATTGTCGGATTTTCGGGGATTCGTATCACTTTGAAAAGGTCGTTATGGGAGATTAAGTCGCTCTTAAGACTATCTCCATACGGTTTTCCTCAGATGGGCGGCTTCGCCCCAGGATGTTTCCGGTGGCGGTCAGCTGGGGCCGCTTCGTCCGAAGGAGCAAACCTGTCCCCAGCATGCCCTACCCATCGCCACGGGCACAGGAGCCGGAACGCTGCTTCCGGTGAGCGCCCAGGAAACGAGATCTCATCCGTGATACCGGAGTGCAAGGAATGACTGCCGCTGCGTGGACGGGCGACGACCTGTCCGGCATGCTGATCGACATGGTGGCGGAAACCATATCCGCCTGCATCCTGCTCTATGACCGGAACGACGAGCTTGTCTATGTGACATCGCATAATCGGACGCTGCTGCCGGTTCCGAAAGAGGTTCTTCTGCCCGGGACGCGTCTCCGCGACGTGCTGGTGGCGCTTTACGAGGGATTGAGCGCCCTCGACGACAATGACGGACGCCTGCCGGCAAATCGTGAGGACTGGATCGCCGATCAGATTTCGTCCCTGTGGAAGGAAAGGTCCGAGTTCCTGGCTCGACGCGGCGACCGCCGGATACGCTACCAGAAAAGGCGTCTGCCTACCGGATACGGCATTTGTATTATCCAGGACGTTTCCGAGCAGAAGAAGCGCGAGGACCAGTGGCGGGCCGATATCGAGCGGGCGCAACTGATCGAAGAGGTCTTTGACCAACTGCCGTCGCCCGTCTGTGTCAAGACCTCCGACATGCGGTATGTCGGCGTCAACCAGGCCTTCTGCGAACTCGTCGGCAAGCCGGCCGAAGAAATCCTGGGGCTTACACCGCGCGAGATATTCGAGGAGCCGGCGGCGAGACGTCTTGAGGGCGCCGACGAGCAGATCATCCGGAATGGTATTGCCATATACCTTCCGGAGCGTCTTTCGGCGCCCGGCAAGGAGATGAATGCCGCAATCCGGAAATTCCGCATCGGCAAGCCGGGCGGCTACCATGCGGTGACGGT
>DASUPM010000452.1:0-2826 GCA_036281095.1 Pseudorhizobium sp. | reverse complement strand
CACCTCTCCGTTTCGAAGAGCTCGATCCAGGTCGGGGCGTGATCGCTGGCATGCTCCCAGCCGCGCACCTCCCGGTCCACGTCCGCGCGCCGGAGGCGCGCTACGACCGACGGGCTCAGGAGCAGATGATCCAGCCTCAGGCCGGCATCGCGGCCCCAGGCGTTCCGGAAATAGTCCCAGAAGGTATAGATCCTCTCCTCCGGATGCAGATGCCGAAGCGCATCCGTCCAGCCCTGTTCGATCAGGCGGACAAAGATCTCGCGAACCTCGGATCGGAACAGGGCGTCGTCCCGCCAGCGCTCGGGGGCATAGACATCGAGGTCCGTCGGCATGATGTTGTAGTCTCCAGCAAGCACCACCGGCGCTCCGGTCGACAGCAGATCTTGGGCATGCGCCAGGAACCGCTCGTACCAGCCGAGCTTGTAGTCGAACTTCGGCCCCGGCGCCGGATTGCCGTTCGGGGCGTAGAGGCAGCCGATCAGCACGCCGTTCACCGCCGCCTCGATATAGCGGCTGTGGCTGTCCGCCGGATCGCCTCTCAGCCCGCGTCGCGTCTCGATCGGATCGGCATCCCGCGCGATGATCGCAACCCCGTTCCAGCTCTTCTGGCCGTGCCAGACCGCGCCATAGCCGGCCTTGTCGAGGATGCGGTGCGGAAACTTCTCCGGCGGCGCCTTCAGTTCCTGCAGGCAGACCACATCCGGCCGGGCCTCGGCCAGCCATCGGAGCAGGATGTCGATCCGGCCGTTGATGCCGTTGACGTTGAAGGTTGCGATCTTCATGGCAGGGGTTTCCCGCCCGGTCGGCTATCCGTCCTCACCCGCCTCTTTCCTCGCACCCGACCATCGTGACGATGAAGATGCGATCGCTCTAGCCTTTGGAAAGTCTTTACGATCGAATTTAGCGAAAGATTCAGCCCCTCGTGCCATGGTCCGTCATCCGGAAGAAGCATTGCATGGGCCTCAAGCGAATGGCGTCGCAAGCTTCAGCAAGAATGGGAGCAGCCGCAGATGACGCAATTATTTCACCAGACGGTGCGGGAGTTCGTTGCCGAAAACTTCCTTTTCCGTGCCGATGCCGAGATTTCCGACAGCCAGTCGCTGCTGGAGACCGGCGTGATCGACTCCACCGGCGTGCTCGAACTGATCGCCTTCCTCGAATCCACCTACGACATCAGTATCGCCGACGAGGAGATCGTTCCGGAGAATCTCGACAGCATCGACAACATGGCACAGTACCTGGCGCGGAAGCTGCCGGTTGCGGCCTGACGGACGCTCGATGCGCGTCGAGGCGAGATTTCGCGAGAGCGTCCAGCGTTTCCCGGACAAGACCATGCTGGTCGCGGGCGGACGCCGACTGACCTATGCGGCAGTCGACGCGCAATCGGACAGCCTTGCTGCCGCCCTGGTGAAGGCCGGGATCGAACCCGGCGCGCGCATTGTGTTCTTGCTCGACAATGATGCGGAAGCGGTAACGAGCTTTCTTGCCGCCTGGAAAGCGGGCGCGGTCGCCTGCCCGCTCTATCCGTCGATGAAGGCGGAGAAGCTCGCCATCATCCTGGCAAACACGGAGCCGGCCGCAATCATCGTGCATGCGCGATATCTTCCGGCCGTCGATGCGGCCGTTGCCGCCGCAGGCATTGCCGTCGTCACGATCGCCACGCAGGTCCCCGCGGACGCGGAACATGCCGCGATCAGGTTCGAGGACGTGATCAAGGACGGCGCCGCTACGCTGCCGGCGCTTTCCGATACGGAAGCACTCGGCCTTCTCATCCACACCTCCGGCTCCACCGGCAGACCGAAGGGCGTGATGCTCTCCCAAGCGAATATAGACGCCGCCTGCCAGTCGATCATCGGCTATCTCGACAACAAGCCGGAGGACGTCGTTCTCAGCGTCCTGCCTTTGTCCTTCGGCTACGGCATCACCCAGATGGTCACGATGGCCTCCGTCGGGGGCACGCTGGTGCTCGAGAAAAGCTTTGCCTTTCCGCGCAAGATCCTCGAGCACCTCGCCGAGGAGAAGGTGACCGGCTTTCCGCTCGTCCCGACGATGGCGGCAATGATCAGCGGAATGAAAGACCTTATCCCAGGGTTCCTGCCGAATCTCCGCTACATTACCAGCGCGGCCGCAGCCCTGCCGCCGGCGATCTCGAAGCGGCTGCAGGAACTCCTGCCGGCCACCGAAATCTTCGTGATGTACGGCCAGACCGAGTGCTTCAGGATCAGCTTTCTTGCACCGGCGGAGCTGGCGGGCCGGCCGATCTCGGTCGGCAAGGCGATTCCCGGCACGCGGGCATTCGTCATCGACGAGAGCGGGAAGCCTGCGGCGCCGGGCGTGATCGGCGAGCTCGTGGTCGAGGGTCCGCATGTGATGTGCGGCTACTGGCGCGACGAGGTAAATTCGCGGCGGGCGCTGGAGACGACCGAGCACGGCCGACGGCTGCGGACCGGCGATCTCTTCCGCGCCGATGAGAACGGTTTCCTTCATTTCGTCAGCCGCAAGGACGACATCATCAAGACGCGCGGCGAAAAGGTCAGCCCGCAGGAAGTCGAAAGAGTGCTGTATTCCATCGACGGCGTCCGCGAGGCGGCCGTGGCCGGCATCGACGATCCGATCTTCGGGCAGGTCGTCCGCGCCTATGTGGCGCTCGAACCAGGTGCCGCACTCACCGACAAGGATATCATCCGCCGCTGCGCCAGCCAGCTCGAAGACTACATGGTGCCGAAGAGCGTCGAGTTTCGAGACGCCCTGCCCCGCACGACCACCGGCAAAATTAGGCTGAGCGCCGCTGCCGACACCGAGCCCCAACCGGAGAATGCCGCATGA
>DASUPM010000451.1:0-9406 GCA_036281095.1 Pseudorhizobium sp. | reverse complement strand
TGTGGTGTCAGCAGGTGCCGCCGTCCTTCTTGGCCTGGCCGGGAGGGCAATCCTTGTTGCTCACGTCGTCCTGCGCGGCACTTGCTGCCGAACCTCCGGTGCCGACCGAGCTGCTGGAGGTGCCGCCGCCGGCCGATGTGCCGCCGGTGCCGAGCGTCGATGCGGAGCCCGCGTCACCCGAACCTGCCGCCGAGCCGCCGGTACCGACTGAGCTGCTGGAGGTGCCGTCGCCGGCCGAGGAACCGCCGGTGCCGAGCGTCGATGCGGAGCCTGCGTCACCCGAACCGGCCGCCGAGCCGCCGGTACCGACCGAGCTGCTGGATGTGCCGCCGCCTGCCGAGGAACCGCCGGTGCCGAGCGTCGATGCCGAACCCGAGCCACAGTCGGTGGCTCCGGGCGCGCAATCGGTGGTGCCTGCCGAGCTGCCGCCCGTGCCCACCGTGCTGCTGGACGTTCCACCGCCGGCGCTCGTGCCGCCGGTGCCGACGGTGCTGCTCGTCTGAGCCGGGACCGACAATGCCGAACCGGCCAGCAGCGCGGTGGCGAGTGCAAAATGCTTCGCGATCTTCATGGGGATCTCCTTTTGTTTCCTCACCTGCTTGGGCGGTTTGCCCGCCGAAGCTGGGTTCGGAACATCGCTTGGGCGACCCTGTTCCCCGCTCGGGGCTTCAGTCGCAGGCGCGCCCGACCATGGTCCGGCGGCCGGAACGCGCCCGCTCCGGAGAAAATTCGGATCCGTCCCGCAAAAAAAATCGCGCTCATGTCACACCGGCCGAAGCTCTCTCGTCATGGTGTCGTAACCCCCAACAGAGGATAGCGACCATGACACCCAGACTTGATCCCTTTGCCGCAGCGCCCGCCCTCATGAAGAAGTGGATGGGCATGTCGATGGATGCCGCCGCGAGCCTGGAGCCGAGCCTCATCGAACTGGTGAAGATCCGCTCGTCGCAGATCAACGGCTGCGCCAACTGCATCAACATGCACACGTCGGAAGCCCGGGCGAAGGGCGAGACGGAGCAGCGCATCTATCTGCTCTCGGCCTGGCGCGAGGCGCCGTGCTATACGGATCGCGAGCGCGCCGCGCTCGGCTGGACCGATGCGCTGACGCGCCTGTCGGAAGGCCACGCGCTTGAGGCGGCGCGCGAGGCGCTGGAGGCCGAGTTCACGAAGGAGGAACAGGTGAAGCTCACCCTGATGATCAACGTCATCAACGGCTGGAACCGGCTGGCGGTCGGCTTCGGGCTCTGGCTCGCCGATCCGGGTTCCGTCCTCCACGCAAACAAGGCCGTCGCCTGATGGACGCCGTCGGCCACGAGGATGCGGCGGCAAGCTTCGATCCGCTGCGCGGCAAGCTGATGCGGGTCGCCTATCGCATGCTGGGTTCCGTGGCCGACGCCGAGGACGTGGTTCAGGAGGCCTTCATCCGCTGGATGAGGGCCGACCGCGCGCAAGTGCGCGAGCCGGAGGCCTTCCTGCGCCGCACCGTCACCCGGCTCTGCCTCGACCAGCTGAAATCGGCGCGGCTGAAGCGCGAGACCTATGTCGGCCCCTGGCTTCCGGATCCCGTCGTCGAGGAGGAGGAAGAGGAGGACGTGACGCTGCCGCTGATGCTGGCGCTCGAACGGCTCTCGCCGCTGGAACGCGCCGCCTTTCTGCTGCACGACGTCTTCGGGCTGGAATTCGAGGAGGTGGCGGTGTCGATCGGCCGGGAGCCTGCCGCCTGCCGCCAGCTCGCCGCGCGCGCCCGCACCCATGTGCGCGAGGCGCGGACGCGTTTCCAGGTGGACAGGAAGCGCGGGCTGGAGATCGCCGAGGCCTTCTTCGCCGCATCGCGCAGCGGCGACATGACGGCGCTCTCCGCCATGCTGTCGGCGGATGTCAGCATGCATACCGACGGCGGCGGCAAGCGCCCTGCGGCGCTGCGCGAGCTGTTCGGCATGGACGACGTCATGAAAGTGCATACGTCGCTGGCGCGCTTCTTCGCCAAGGGCGGCTCCGAGCTTCTTCGCGTCGTCATGGTCAACGGCCTGCCGGGCTTCATCACCCGCGAGGCGGACGGCGAGCTGCAGACCACCGCGCTGGACATCGACGACGGCCGGGTCACGGCGATCTACGTGATGCGCAATCCGGACAAGCTGAAGCACCTCCACTGAGGGCGCGGCTAGGGGCGCTCGATCCTAAGGCGTTCCAGCAGGGTCCGGAACCCTGTCACCGCCCTTCTGGAAGTTTCCTGAGGATTGTCGGAATTGGCGATCCAGAGGGCCGCGTGACTGCTGGCGCCGTTGATGAGGCGGGCGGTGACCTCGATATCGATGTCGCCGCCGATCTCGCCTTCGGCCTGCAGTTTGCGCAGGCTTTCCGAAAGCGCCTGGATGCAGCCGTTGGTGCTCGGCCATTGCGAAATGTCGCCGAGCACGGCCGAGCCGTCGCGGAACATGATGCGCTGGATCTCCGGTTCCACCGCCATCTCGATATAGGCCACGCATTCGTCGACGAAAGCCTGCCAGCGGTTCGGAGCCTTGGCCGAAACCTTGTGCAGCCGTGCCGTCATCTCTGCGTCGATCTGCTGGATCACCGCCTGCAACAGCCCCTTCTTGTCGCCGAAATGGTGATAGAGGGCGCCGCGGGTAAGGCCGGCCTCGCCGGTGAAATCGTCCATCGACGCCTCGGCATAGCCGACGGTGCCGAACGCCTGCCGGGCGGCTGCAATCAGTTTGGTGCGGGTTTCCGCAATCATTTCAATACGTGGCTTGGCCATGGATCTCTCACATTCACCTACGTGAGGTATATTAATTGACATACGTTGCGTATGCAAATATATCCGGCATACGCCGCGTATGTCATGCGGACGGTTTCTGAAGGAGCATCACATGCCGAACCCTTATGCAGAAATCTTCAGGGCGCCGGGAGCCAAGGGCTTCTCCGCGGCCGGCTTCCTGGCGCGCCTGCCGATTGCCATGGCACCCATCGGGATCGTCGCCATGCTTTCCCAGACCCACGGGGAATACTGGCTTGCCGGCGCGGTCTCGGCGACCTACGCGCTGACAAACGCGCTTGCCTCGCCGCAGATTTCCCGGCTCGTCGATCGCCTTGGCCAGACGGCCGTCGTCGTGCCGACCACCATCCTGTCGGTCCTTTCCTTCCTGGTGCTGATCGCCGCCACCAACAGGGAATGGCCGGTCTGGACGCTCTTCCTTTCCGCATTCCTGGCGGCCGCGATGCCCAGCATGCCGGCGATGCTGCGGGCGCGGTGGACGGAGCTCTTCCGCAACCGGCCGGAGCTGAACACCGCCTTCGCCTTCGAATCGGCCGCCGACGAACTGGTCTATATCGCCGGCGCCTCGCTTTCCGTCGGCCTCGCCGTGGCGCTCTTTCCGGAGGCAGGCATGCTAGTGAGCACCGTCTCCCTGGCGCTCGGCACCACCGCCTTCATTCTGCAGCGGGCCACCGAGCCGAAGGTGAGGGAGGCTCTGGCGGGCGCGGCCGGCGGGTCCGCCATCCGGCAGCGGCCGGTACAGGTCATCACGCTCGCGCTCATCTTCGTCGGCGCGATCTTCGCCACTGCCGAAGTCAGCACGGTGGCGCTCACCAAGGAACTCGGCCAGCCGAATGCGGCAAGTCTGGTGATCGGCGTCTATGCCGTCGGCTCCTTCGTCGTCGGCCTTATTCTCGGCGCGCTCAATCCGGCCATGGCCCTGCAGCGGCAGTTGCTGATCGCCGTCGCCATCGTCGCCGTCACGACGCTGCCGCTGCTGGTGGCCGGCACGGTTCCGCTTCTGGCGCTCGCCGTCTTCGTTAGCGGCATTGCGATCTCCCCCACCTTCATCACCGCCTTCGGCCTGATCGAGCGGCGCGTACCGGAAGCGATGCTGACGGAGGGCGTCACCTGGGTGATGACGGGGATCGGCATCGGCATGGCGCTCGGCGCTTTCGTCGCCGGCTGGGCGGTCGACAATTTCGGGGCGCAGAACGGTTTCTGGGTCTCGGTGGCGGCGGGTGCCGCGGCGGTTGCCACCATCGGCCTGGGGCAGGGCGTGCTGGCGGGCGATCGCCGGGCACCGGCGGGGCAAGGCCTTCCGCAGCCGGCGGAATAGCGGGCAAACCGTTGAAAGGCAGATACGAAAAGGGCTCCCGGAGGAGCCCTTTTCTGTCTTGCCGATCTGGAGGATCAGAACTTCACGCCGAGGCCGACCTGAACGACATGCTGGTCGAAATCGACGTCTGCGCCGCCGAGGTCGCCGCTGCCGTAGTCGTTGTAGCGGTATTCGACGCGGCCGAACATGTTGTCCGTGAAGGCGTAGTCGAGGCCGGCGCCGAGCGTCCAGCCGTGCAGCGTGTCATCGTCGTCGCCGGCAGGGCCGTCGACTTCCACGTTCGTCGCGGTCCAGCCGCCTGCCGCGTAGATCAGCGCGCGGTCGAAGGCAAAGCCGGCGCGGGCACGGACGGAGCCGGAGAAGCCGGTGGAGAAGTCGGTGTCCGCGGCGATCTCGTCTTCGTTCCAGTCGTAGTTCAGGTCGCCTTCGACACCGGCGACGAAGCCGTTGGAAACCTGCCAGTTGTAACCGGCAAACGCGCCGAAGCGGCCGCCGTCGAAGCTCTCGTCACCGACGCCGTCGAGGTCGCCATCGCCCCAGCCATAGCCGCCATGCACACCGAGGTAAGGCCCGCTCCAGCTGAATGCTGCCGGCATTTCAACGGCAACCGGTGCTTCCGGAATGGCTTCGACCGCATCGGCGGCCAGTGCTGAAGAGGATGCAAACATTGCAACGCCCGCAGCGAGGAACAGGATTCTCTTCATGTGTTTCTCCTTACTCGAATTCAGATGACCAGGATGTAACGCTTTTCACTGATAAAGCTGTAGCTCATTTACAACAGCTTTTTGCAAATGAAAAATCACAGTCTGTTGCCCGGACCGTCCGTAGTTGATGATGCCGACACAACGGGCGTGAAAGATGGCAGTTCCGCCGTTTTCCGCCGCCGTGGCGTCAAAGCGCGAGGGCTGTGGCGGATTTGCATCACACGCCGGTCGGCTTTCTGTTTCTTCCCCGGTTCTGCAAGCAGCGAGGCGCAAAGGGTCGCAACCAAGCGTCCTTTTCTTTGTTGGAGAGTTCGCAGCACCCATATGAAGAAGGATTGAAGGCAGAGGAGAGCGCCTTGTTCCAGTTCGACAATTCCTATGCCCGCCTGCCGGAGCGCTTCTATGCCTCGGTCTATCCGGAGCCGGTGGAGGGCCCGGTGCTCCTGAAGTTCAACGAGGCGCTGGCGGCGGAGCTGGGGATAGACGCGGACCTGACCGACCCGCAGCGCCTGGCGGCGATCTTTGCGGGAAATGTCGTGCCGCAGGGTGCCACCCCGCTCGCCATGGCCTATGCCGGCCATCAGTTCGGCTCCTTCGTGCCACAGCTCGGCGACGGTCGCGCGATCCTGATCGGCGAGGTGATCGACAGGAACGGCACGCGCCGCGACATCCAGCTGAAGGGGGCGGGCCCGACGCCCTTTTCCCGCCGCGGCGACGGCCGCGCGGCGCTCGGTCCGGTGCTGCGCGAATACATACTCTCCGAAGCGATGAACGCCCTCGGCATTCCCGCCACGCGGGCGCTGGCCGCGGTGGCGACCGGTGAACGGGTCTATCGTGAACCACCGCAGCCCGGCGCCGTCTTCGTGCGGGTGGCCTCCAGCCATGTCCGCATCGGCACCTTCCAGTATTTTGCCGCCCGGCGGGACGTCGAGGGCCTGCGGACGCTCGCCGATTACGTGATCGAGCGGCACTACCCGCAGCTCCGCAACGACGACAATCCCTATTCCTCGCTGCTGCGGGCGGTCGCCATCGCCCAGGCGGACCTCATCGCCCGCTGGATGGGCATCGGCTTCATCCATGGCGTGATGAACACCGACAACATGACGCTGTCGGGCGAGACGATCGACTTCGGTCCCTGCGCCTTCCTCGACGAATACGATCCGATGAAGGTCTTCTCCTCCATCGACCAGGGCGGCCGCTACGCCTATCGCAACCAGCCGGGCATCGGCCAGTGGAACATCGCGCGGCTGGCCGAATGCCTTCTGCCGCTGATCGACGCGGATGAGGAACAGGCGGTCGCCGTCGCCAACGAGGTGCTGACGGAATATGGCGAGCGCTTCCAGAGGAAGTGGCTCGACGTCTTCCGCGCGAAGATCGGGCTTCTGGAGGAGGAGGACGAGGACGGCGACATCGTCCAGGGTCTCCTGGCGGCCATGCATGCGGGCGAGGCGGATTTCACCCTGACCTTCCGTCGCCTGTGCGACGTGGCGGCCGGACAGGGCTCCGCGGGGGAAGTCGCGACGGAAGGCGCGGCCGCGCCGGACGGCCGCATCGATGCCCCTTTCCTGTCCTGCTTCAGGGATACCGCAAAGGCGGCGGAATGGCTCGTTCGCTGGCGGGAGCGTCTGGAGCGGGAAACAAGCCCGGCGGCTGATCGTGCGCCCGCCATGCGCGCCGCCAATCCGGCGGTCATCCCCCGCAACCACAAGGTCGAGGAGGCGCTGGCCGCCGCCAATTACGGCGATCTCGGCTTCTTCGAGCGGCTGCTCCAGGCGCTGGAGAAGCCCTACGAGGACCGCCCGGAGTTCGAGGCCTACACCGTTCCCCCGAAGCCGGAGGAACGGGTGCTGCAGACCTTCTGCGGCACGTGAGCGCGTGGGAGATCGTCGCTACAACCCCTTTGCGCTGCGCGAACCGAGTGCCAGTTTCTCAACCAGTTCTTCCGTGAGAGGCTTGCTCGCCGAGAACGTGACCCCGGTCCTTGTTGCCTTGAGTTTCAAGGAAGCGATCTCGTCCGCATGGGCGGCAATCGCAGCCGGATCGACGTAAAGACCGCATTGCTTGCTGAAGGCGGCATAGCCCGCGATGATCGTGTCCTCGATCTGAAACCCGGGCATGTCGTACTTCACGACTTCTTCGGCGTCCGGCAGCGCCCGCGACAGCTGTGCACGCAGTGACCCAGCAGCATGCGAAACTGCTCCGGCGCCGCGGCAATATAGGCGTCATGGCCAGCCTTCTTCGACATGCTGAAAGTATGCCTTTCAACATGTCCGAAGACAACAGTCCGAAGCCTAGGCTTCGATCCTGCCGGCGGGCTTTGCCCAGCCCAAGGCATGGTAGAGCGCAATCGCGCCGATCGTCGCGGTGCCGATGCCGTCGAGCGTGAAGCCGGCGACCTCCAGCTTGAAATTGCCGGCGCCGAGCACGAGTGCGACGCCGACCGTGATGAGGTTGCGCGGTTCGGCGAAATCCACCTTGTTCTCGACCCAGATACGGCCGGCCGTTGCGGCGATCAGGCCGAAGACGACGATCGACAGGCCGCCGAGGACGGGCCCGGGTATCGTCTGGATCAGCGCGCCGAATTTCGGCGAGAAGCCGAGCAGGATGGCGATCGCGGCGGCGACGAGGAAGACGAGGGTGGAGAAGATGCGCGTCACCGCCATTACGCCCATGTTTTCCGCATAGGTCGTCATGCCCGTGCCGCCGAAGGAGCCGGAGAGCATGGTGGCCACACCGTCGCCGATGAAGGCGCGGCCGAGATAGGGATCGAGGTTGCGATCCGTCATGGCGCCGATCGCCTTGATATGCCCGAGGTTTTCGGCGACGAGGATGACGACGACGGGCGCGATCAGGGTGATCGCCGGAACGGAAAAGACCGGCGCGGTGAAGCGGGGCAGGCCGAACCAGGCGGCCGCAGCGACGCCGGAGAAGTCGATCGGCGTACCCATGCCGAAGCCGTTTGCGAGCACCAGATAGGCGAGATAGGCGAGCGCGCCGCCCAACAGGATCGGCAGGCGGCGGGTCATGCCCGGCGCATAGACCGCGATCAGGCCGACGGCCGCGACCGTCAGGATCGCGACCCAGCGCGACAGCTGGCTGCCGTCCGGGCTGTCGGGCCCGGTCCCCGACGCGCTGGCGATCGCGATTGGCGCGAGCACAAGGCCGATCGCGGCGACGATAGCGCCGGTCAGCACCGGCGGCATCAGCCGTTCGATCCAGCGGTGGCCGGCCGCCATGACGATGACGCCGATCAGCGCGTAGAGGGCACCGGCGGCGATGATGCCGCCGAGCGCGACGGCAAGGTTCGGATTGGGAGCGCCTGCGGTCGCGGCCGTGGCGACCAGCACCGGCCCGATGAAGGCGAAGGACGAGCCGAGATAGCTCGGCACGCGTCCGCCGACGGCGATGAAGAAGATCAGCGTCGAGATGCCGGAAAACAGGATCGAGACATTCGGGTCGAAGCCCATCAGGATCGGCGCCAGCACCGTGGAGCCGAACATGGCGACGACATGCTGGAGGCCGAGTACCATGGTCTGCCCGGCCGGCAGCCGCTCGTCGGGCAGGATGCGCCCCTCCGTCTTCAGCCGCCAACGCGGAAAATAGCCGTTCGTCTCGCCCATTCGTGATGCCCCTCTTCGTCTCGCCGCCGGGGCCGCGAGGAATGTCCTGCGGGCGGCCCGGCGGCATCAAGTTGTCTTGTCACTGATCCTGGCGGCCGCCGTTGCAGGCTTCGGCTGGCGCGCCGAGTCCGTCGTTAATGGCAAAGGCTGCCGCTGTCATCGGGTGGTCCGCGCTTTCCCACAGCGCTGAGCAGGCCGACACGCCTCCGCTGCCGGTCCATGTGGTCCGCCGGGGTCGTTGTCCTATGCGTCGGCAACACCCGCGATTGCGACCTCGACCTCGGCCATCACATCCGGACCGAGCGGCAGGAGCGGCCGCGGGGGCGCTGCCGTCGCCAGCCGGAGCAGGTTGGCCGCCGCATAGACGACCCGCAGGCTGCCATGCGTCCTGAACAGTTCCCAGAGCGGGGAAAACAGCGCGTCGATGCGGGCCGTCTTTTCCCGGTCGCCCGCCATGGCGGCTTCCGTCAGGGCCGCGGCCGGCTTCGGCAAGAGGCCGCCGACGACGCTGTGCCACGTATCGGCGCCGGAGAGCAGCGCCGCGGCCGCACCCCAGTCGCCGCTGTAGCCGATGGCGAAGCCGGGTGGCGTTTCCTTCCGCAGGCGGGCGATCTCGCCGGCGAAATCCCCCTCCTTCGGCAGGGGCATCTTGACGGCTGCGATGTTCGGAACGGCGGCGAGGCGGCTCACCAGGCTCTCGCTGAAGGTGAAATGCGTGGTGGAAGGATTGTTGTAGACGCAGAGCGGCAGCTCGGTCGCGGCGGCGACGGCGGTATAGTGGCGGAACGCCTCCTCCTCCGTCAGCGGCGTGTAGGAGACGGGCGCAAGCAGCAGGGCGTCGGCTCCGGCTTCCGCGGCGTCCAGTGCGAGTGATACGGCCTCGTCGGTGCGAAGCGCGCCGACGCCGACGATGATCGGCAGGCGCCCGGCTGCGCACTCCGCCGCCGCCTCTACGGAGCGGCGCCGCTCTGCCCGCGACAGATACATG
>DASUPM010000450.1:0-2110 GCA_036281095.1 Pseudorhizobium sp. | reverse complement strand
CCACTGACGACGGGGACTTCGATTCGCATGATAAAGAAATTCGCAGTTGTTGCGTTTGCCGCGACATATCTTTCTGCCTGCACCACGACCGATCCCTATACGGGACAACAGAAGGTATCGAACACGGCCGGCGGTGCCGCGATCGGCGCCGGCCTCGGGGCCCTCACGGGCCTTGCCGTCGGCGGCGACGGACGGGGTGCGCTGATAGGCGCTGCCGTGGGCGGCCTGGCGGGCGGTGCCATCGGCAACTACATGGACCAGCAGGAAGCCGAGTTGCGGGCGCAGTTGCAGGGAACGGGTGTTTCCGTCACGCGCATGGGCGACCGCATCGTGCTCAACATGCCATCCAACGTCACCTTCGCCACCGATCAGGACCAGGTGATCCCGCCCTTCTACCCGACGCTGGACTCGGTTGCGATCGTGTTGAACAAGTTCAACCGGACGCTTATCGACGTCAACGGCCACACGGACTCCACCGGCAGCCTGGCGCATAACCAGGGCCTTTCGGAGCGTCGTGCCGCTTCGGTCGCCAATTACCTCGGGGGCCGGAGCGTGGACCAGCGCCGCATATCCACGCTGGGCTTCGGCCCGTCGCAACCGATTGCCTCGAATGCAACGCCGGAGGGACGCGCGCAGAACCGCCGCGTCGAGGTGCTGATCGCACCGATCTCCCGCTGATCGACAGCATGACGGGTCGTTTGCCGCGGCCCGTCATATACCTGAAAATGAAAGCCGGGCTTCAGAATCTGGAGCTCGGTTTTCAGCTCTTCCGTTCGGCGATGAAGCGGGCTGTTGCATGGAGAATGATCGCCTTCTCGCCATAGACCGAAATCATCTCGACTGCATCTTCCGCCAGAGCCGCAAGCCTTTCTTCGGCCCATGCCAGGCCCTTCAGCGCCACGAGCGTTCCCTTGCCGCGGGCGGCGTCCTTTCCGGTTGCCTTGCCCATCGCCTGCGCATCTGCAGTGATGTCCAGCACGTCGTCGGCAAGCTGGAATGCGAGGCCGATCGTTTCGCCAAAACGGCGCAGCCGCTGGCGGTCTTCGGGAGACGCTCCCGCAACCACGGCGCCGGCCTCGCAGGCAAAACGGAGGAGGGCGCCGGTCTTCATCGACTGCAAGGTGAGAATGCCTTGCTCGTCGGGCGCCGATTGCTCAGCCGCCAGGTCGAGGGCCTGACCTCCCGCCATGCCGCCGAGCCCGGACGCCCGCGCCAGAGCAAGGACGAGTTCGATCTTCTGCCCGTCGGAAAGGGTGGTCTCCGGCGCCGCGATGATGTCGAAGGCGTAGGTAAGCAGGCTGTCTCCCGCCAGAATGGCGGAGGCCTCGCCGAACGCCTTGTGCACCGTCGGTCTGCCGCGCCGCACATCGTCGTCGTCCATCGCCGGCAGGTCGTCGTGGATCAGCGAATAGCAATGCACGCATTCCAATGCAGCGCCGATGCGTGCTGCCGGCTCCGGCGCGCCGCCGAGCATGGCGGCACTTTCCTGAACGAGGAATGGCCGCAGCCTCTTGCCGCCGTTCAGCGTACCGTGCTGCATGGCGGCGATCAGCGACGCCGGACGGGCGATCTCGTCCGCCAGGCATCGATCGGAGAGCAGGGACGAAAGCAGTGCCTCCGTTTCCCGGGCGCTTCGCGCGAGCCGCTGCTCGAAGTCGTTGGAAGAACCGGTCATTGCGGCTCTTTGGCATGCCCCACCGAAGCGTGCAATCGCGTTTGTCTGCGCTAACCACTTTTCCCAGGCTGCACTGGTCATCGGACCCACCAGAGGCTAAGAAGCGGCGGAAGCGAAGAGGCGGACGTGGAAGCCAGGCCGGACGACGATGTCGAAGATGCAGGAGAGCGCGTGAGCCGCCGGAGACGCACGCCGCGCCGGTCCGTCCTGCGCCGGCTGATCCTCATCTGTCTGGCCGTGCTTGTCGCGCCCTATCTGCTGATCCTTCTCTATGCGCTGCCGGTCGTCCGCCCGGTCTCCACCCTTATGCTGGCGGATCTTGCTCTGCTGAAAGGCTACGACCGGCAGTGGGTGGCCCTCGACGACATTTCTCCCAATCTGGTGCAGGCGGTGATGATGTCAGAGGACGGCCAGTTTTGCCGGCATGCATGGGTC
>DASUPM010000449.1:0-3500 GCA_036281095.1 Pseudorhizobium sp. | reverse complement strand
CAAACCGGCTGATCTTCGCCTCCCCGGTGGCGGATCACTCCGCCCACATCGCCCGGATGGCCCTTGCCGATCTATTCCTCGACACCTCGCCCTATGGCGCCCATGCGACCGCCACGGATGCGCTGTCGGCAGGATTGCCCGTACTGACGATCCCCGGCGCCGGCTTTGCGCCGCGGGTCTGCACGAGCATGGTCGCGGCGGCCGGCGTCCCCGAACTCATCTGCGCGACACCGGAAGAATACGTGGAACGGGCCATCGGCTATGCGAACGACCGCGAAAGCCTCGCCGCCGTCAGGAGGTCGCTCGAGGCGCAGCGCCATACGAGCGTGCTGCAGGACACGCCGGCATTCGCGCGCCGGCTTGAAGAGCTGTTCTGGCAGATGCAGGGCGAGTGCGAGCGGGGCGAGACGCCGGTTCCCGACTTCACCAATCTCGACGTCTATTACGAGATCGGCGCCGAAATGCTGCGCGAAGAGGTGGAGTTCGAGGACCCGCAGGCCTATCGACAGCGCTATATCGACAAGCTGGCGAAGCTGCACGACTACAGCCCCCTTCCCCACGACAAGCGATTGTGGCGCGCGCCTGACGCTTGAGGATTTCGAGCAGGTTCCGGAAGGCCTGTCAGGCCGTCTTCCGCAGGCGCTCCTGCTCGGCGAGATAGCGGGGGATCGCCCGTCGGGGCATGGGCTTCGAGAACAGGTAGCCCTGGTAGCCGTCGCAGCCGGCGGAAGCCAGGATCTCCAGTTGGGCATTGGTTTCAACGCCCTCCACGATACACTGCAGCCCAAGGCTGCGGCACATGGACGAGATCGTCCGCAGGATATCGCGGGCGCCTGCTTCCTTCTCGATGTCCAGGATGAAGGACCGGTCGACCTTGATCCGGTCGATCGGCAGTCGCCGCATGTAGCTGAGGCTGGAATAGCCGGTGCCGAAATCGTCGAGCGCGACTGCCGCTCCCTTGGACCGAAGCAGCGTGAGAGCTTCCACTGCGCGCGTGAAGTCCTGCATGATCGCAGACTCGGTGATCTCGAACATCAGGCGCCCCGGCGCGACCCCGGAGACCTCCATCTCCTGGAGGATGGCCGCCATCGTCTCCCGGCTGCAGACGTCGAAAGCGGAAAGATTGAATGAGAGCTTCAGGCCCTCGGGCCAGGAAGGAACGGCGTCGAGGGCACTTCGGAAGAGCGGCACGGTGATCTTCCCGATGATCCCGGCCTGCTCCGCGGCGCGAATGAATATGTCCGGCCGCACATCACCGAGCACGGGATCGCGCCAGCGCGCCAGTGCTTCGAAGCCGAGCGCCTGGCCGTTTCGATCCACGATCGGCTGGAACTCCAGGTGGAAAGTCTCCTCGACCGCCGCGTTGCGCAGCCGTTGCGTCACGGCCGCCGTTCGCTTGATCTCTGCCTCGTGCAGACTGGAAAAGATCGTGACGCTGCCCTTGTCGTGCTCCTTGGAATAATAAAGGGCGAAATCGGCTTTCTCGAACAATTCCTGTCCGCTCTCGGCGATGCCGGGAAAGCAGGCGATGCCGCAGGTCGCGGAGATGGTCACGCTCCCCTGGCCGAAGACGAAGGGCGGTATCAGCGCGTCGAGCGCCTGACGCACCGTATGCTGCAGCTGCTGCTCCGTTCCGGCATGCGGCAGAATGAGCGCGAATTCGTCGCCGCCGATGCGGGCGATGACCGTGCCGGTCGGCAGGTTGGACGAGAGCCGTTCGGCGACCTCCTGCAACAGCTGATCCCCGACCCCGTGCCCGAAGACATCGTTGACCGGCTTGAAGCCGTCGAGATCGAGTACGCCAACGGCAAACGCCTCGGTCTCCGGCTTACGGAAGTCGGCGATCCGTCTGTCCAGATGGTCGAAGAAATACCTCCGGTTGGCCAGCCCCGTGAGGCTGTCCTGATTGGCAAGCAGACTCACCTCGGTGTTGAGCGCCTGCAACTGCATCCGCTGGCTGTCGAGCTGGATCTGCTTTTCGATGCGCTGGTGGAAATCCGAATGCGACCGCTGCATCACCAGGATCATGCCACCGATGGCCAGCACCATATTGACGGCAATCGCCTGGAATACGCTGTGCTCCTGCATTGCCAGAAAAACGGCCGTCGGGATGACGACGAGGACGAAGAGCGCCGGCGCCACCTGCCGCAGCGGCCGCAGGCACGTCATCACCGTGATGATGGTGAGGCCGGTGAAGAATGTGTTCTGCACCTTCGTGAAGATATCGCCGTAGCTGAAGAGCAGAAGCGACCATACCGAAACGGCCACGCCCATCACGCAGGCGAGGACGACGACCGTCCGTAAGGCCTTCACGACGGCTTCGTCCGCAGGGACATAGGTGCGGGCAACGACCATGCGAATGGCGCGGACAAAGCAGATGACGACGAAGACGGTAGGGGTCCAGACGGAGAGAGCGGCGGGAGCCCTTCCGACATAGGGCAGCGCCAGCATCACCACGTTGACGATGACGATGGCATACATCAGCGGAATCTGTCGGGAAAGTTCCAGATATTGTGCGCGCCGGAACTCCGCACTGTCGGAGAGGGTGAAGAATTTCGCCAATGCGCGCCGGGTCAGCATCGCACCTCCCTATGCGCCGGCCGCGAATGTGGCAGCGCATCAGCAATCAAGAACATTTGGGCCGAACCGTCCGATGCGCATCTCGAGCGGGACAGATCCGATCCGCCGACCCTCATGACCCGGCAAAAGCCCGACGACAAGACTATTTCAGCGACTCCTTAATAAATAGGAACGAAGGGCGGGCCCTGCTGCCTCTGCTCATGTACTCAGCATCTCCCGCATCGAATGTACGATCTTCTGGGCGTCGTAAGGCTTGCTGAAGAACCGCGACTCCGCCGGGATATCCTCCATCGCCACCCGGCGATATCCCGATGTGACGATGATCTTGAGGGGCGGCCAGCGGTCACGGATATAGGCGGCGAGCCTGAGGCCATCCATGCCTCCCGGCATGTCGACGTCCGTGAAGACCAGACGGATTTCCTCGTGCTGGGTCAGAATCTCGATTGCCTCGACCGCGTTCGCCGCCTCCAGCACGACGAAACCCGCCTCGACCAAACTGTCTGCGATGTCGAGGCGGAGCAGAGGCTCATCCTCAACGACCAGGACCGAAATACCGTTACCCATATTCTATTGGTTCCGCGCCCGTCCCCGGAATCGGAAGCTCTCCCTGCTGGTTCTACATAAAACCGCTCAACCGGTTCTACGTTCCCGCCAAAGCGGAAATACGGTGTACGTCTATGGTCCCGGCTGCTGGCGTCGCGGCGACGCTGACCGGGTCCAAAAGCACATGCGCCAAGGAACCACCCGCAGGCACAAAGGTTTCTGTGTGAACAGGGATTTTCAGGATGAACGACGAAGGCAGCGACGAGAAGGCCCGCAAGGACATCGAGCACAGCGATACCGCTCGGCAAAAAACCGAGGGTAACCCTCCGGCAGGACCGCACGCAAAGGAACCGCTGGTGGATCGCGAGAAGACGCCC
>DASUPM010000448.1:0-3138 GCA_036281095.1 Pseudorhizobium sp. | reverse complement strand
GATTTCTCAAATCGCGCCTATGAAAGTATCCGACGCCGACATTCTCATCATCCCCGGCTACACCAATTCCGGCCCTGATCACTGGCAGAGCCGATGGGAAGCGAAGCTCTCGTCGGCCCGCCGCGTGGAACAGGCGGAATGGTCGAAGCCGGTTCGGGAAGACTGGGTTCAGCGGGTCGTGGAAGAGGTAAACGCCTCGAGGCGGCCGGTTGTGCTGGTGGCCCATTCCCTCGGTATTCCTTCGGCAGTGCATGCCGTTCCGCAGTTCAGGAACAAGGTCGCTGGCGCCTTCTTCGTCGCACCGCCGGAAGTGGACAATCCGGCGATCCGGCCGCGCCACCTGATGAGCTTCGGCCCCTATCCGCGGGATCCGCTCCCCTTCCCGACGCTGACCGTCGCGAGCCGCAACGACCCCTTCGGCTCGTACGAACATGCCGATGACATCGCCAGCGCCTGGGGTTCGTTGCTGATCGACGCAGGAGAAGCGGGGCACATCAATGCCGAATCCGGATTCGGACCCTGGCCCGAGGGCACGATGGTTTTCGCCCAGTTCCTTTCGCGCCTGCAGGCTTGATGGGACACTACGAAATGCAAAACGGCCGACGTCGGCGACGCCGGCCGTTCGGCGCGTCCGATTATCGGGTCAATTCGGCAACAGCATCCTGCAGGAAGGCAAACATCTTCTGACGGATCTCTTCATCGGAAACCGTCACGCCGCCGGCATCGAAATCTGCCCTGACCTTGCGGAACACATCGTCGTCGCCGGCCTCCTGGAAAGCCGCCTCGACGACCTCGGCGACGTAGCCTTCCGTATCGCGGCCGAGCAATCCGGCAGCCCATCGGCCGAGCGCCTTGTTGCGACGGACGAGTGCCTTGAACTTCTGCTCCTCGTCGAGAGCGAACTTGTTCTCAAAAGCGCGCTCGCGATCGGTCATGCTGGTCATTGTCAAATCTCCCGCTATCGGTTGTCGGGGCGATCATAGATCAAAACCAAAATAAAAGCGCAATGCGCCAAGTCAAACCTTCCCCCTGCCGCCGAAATCGTGACGCAATCTGCTTCTAACGGTCCGTCACGGAACACGCCTGAGCGGCACGGTGTCGCCATCCGGCAAGATGACGCCACGAGGCCAGCCCACGCGCTTTCATGACCGCAGGGCTCCTTGTCTGTGGGTCCGCTGCGATCCTGGGACCGCCGTCATTGTGAAATCCGTTGTTTTCCTTTATGGGACCGCACAACTGACAATCCACTGCGCCTTTGCGCGCCAACAATGAGACATCGAAACATGAACCGTCGCCGCCGTATCTACGAGGGCAAGGCCAAGATCCTGTACGAGGGTCCGGAACCGGGTACGCTGATTCAGTTCTTCAAAGACGATGCAACGGCCTTCAACAAGAAGAAGCACGATGTCATCGACGGCAAGGGCGTGCTCAACAACCGCATCTGCGAATACGTCTTCACGCACCTGAACAAGATCGGCATCCCCACCCATTTCATCCGCCGCCTGAACATGCGCGAGCAGCTGATCAGGGAAGTGGAAATGATCCCCCTGGAGATCGTCGTGCGCAACGTCGCCGCCGGCTCGCTCTCCACGCGGCTCGGAATCGAGGAAGGCACCGTTCTTCCCCGATCGATCATCGAATTCTACTACAAGTCCGACCAGCTCGCCGATCCGATGGTTTCGGAGGAGCATATCACGGCGTTCGGCTGGGCAAACCCCGCAGAACTCGACGACATCATGGCGCTCGCCATTCGCGTCAACGACTTCCTGTCCGGCCTCTTCCTCGGCGTCGGCATCCAGCTCGTCGATTTCAAGATCGAGTGCGGGCGCCTTTTCGAAGGCGACATGATGCGTATCATCCTCGCCGACGAAATCTCGCCGGACAGCTGCCGTCTGTGGGACATCGAGACGAAGGACAAGATGGACAAGGACCGCTTCCGCCGCGACATGGGCGGACTGCTCGAAGCCTATTCGGAAGTGGCACGGCGGCTTGGCATCATCAACGAGAACGAGCCGATCCGCGGTACCGGACCGGTACTGGTGAAGTAGGAACAGGGGGCTTATGTGATCAAGGCACGGGTAACGGTGACGCTGAAGAACGGCGTGCTCGATCCTCAGGGCAAGGCCATCGAGGGGGCGCTTGCCAGCCTCGGCTTCGACGGCATCGGCCATGTCCGCCAAGGCAAGGTCTTCGACCTCGAGGTCGAAGGAGCCGACAGGGCGAAGGCCGAGGCAGACATCAACGCGATGTGCGAGAAGCTTCTGGCAAACACGGTAATCGAGAACTATACTATCACCATCGACTGACGGTTGCGGAGCGCAGAATGGCCGACGTGACGAATGAGCTGATGTACGAGCTACTCAAAAAGCTGAATGCCCGGTTCGACAAAGTCGATGCGTCCGTGGGCGAGTTGCGCTCTGAAATGATCAGCATGCGCGGCACCATGATTGGCATCCAGCAGGACATCCATAACCTCTATACCACGCTGGTCAGGCATGAAACGCGCCTCGATCGGATCGAAAACCGCCTGGAGCTGCGCGAGCTGCAGGAAGCACAAGCAAAGTTTGAGCATCGCCCATGAAATCCGCAGTCGTTCAGCTTCCCGGCCTCAATCGCGACCGCGACATGGTCGATGCGCTTACCAAGATTTCCGGCAAGGCGCCCGTCACCGTATGGCAGACGGAAACCGAAATTCCGGACGTGGACCTGATCGTGATCCCGGGCGGCTTTTCCTATGGCGACTATCTGCGCTGCGGCGCGATCGCCGCCCGCATGCCGGTGATGGACGCAATCCGGGCCAAGGCCGAAAAGGGCGTAAAGGTGCTGGGCGTGTGCAACGGCTTCCAGATCCTGGTCGAAGCGGGGCTTCTGCCGGGCGCGCTGATGCGCAATGCAGGTCTGAACTTCGTCTGCCGGTCGGTCCCGCTGAAGGTCGAGAACAGCCAGAGCCTGTTCACATCGCAGTACGATGCCGGCGAGGAAATTCTGATCCCGGTCGCCCACCACGACGGCAATTTCCAGGCCGACGCGGCGACCCTGGATCGGCTGGAAGGTGAGGGACGCGTGGCCTTCCGTTACCGGGACGAGGTCAACGGCTCCGCTCGCGGCATTGCCGGCATATTGAACGACGCCGGGAAC
>DASUPM010000447.1:0-11685 GCA_036281095.1 Pseudorhizobium sp. | reverse complement strand
GAAGAAGATGAAGCCGATGCCGATCGCGAGCAGGCCGGCCGCAAAGAGGATCTTGCGCCCCTGACCCTCCCACTCGCCCTTTTCGGCAGTAACTCCGCCGGCGACGGACATGCGCCGCGCGAACACCGACTGGATCGTGAGGACAACCCCGAGCCCGACGAGGAGCCAGCCATAGATGCGCGGCAGACCGCCAGGCCCCATGCTGTCGTCCAGCGCGCTGGTGCGCAGTTGATAGGCGAAGTAGAGATAGACGGCACCGATTGCGATGGACGCGACACCGCCGACGAAGTCCCGGGTTAGCATGACAACCTCACATGGAAGACGCGGCTTCGGATTTTGAACTGCAGTGATCGCGGCACGACGAACGCCGTGCCGCGCCGATTTCACCTACGGCTATTCGATCACGCCCGATTCCTTGAGGAAGGCTTCCGTTTCCTTTCCGAAGGTCTCGATGAACTTGACGTAGTCGTCATGGGCGATGAATTCCGCGCGCAGGTTTCCAGCCTCGTAGACTTCCTTGTACTTGGGATCCTCGAGCACCTTTTTCGCTGCGGCTTCCCATGCAGCTACTACGTCGTCCGGCAAGCCTTTGGGGCCGGCCAGACCGCGGAACTTGCGAACGACGACGTCATATCCAGCCTCCTGGACCGTCGGCAGGTCCGGGAACTTGTCCAGCCGCTTTTCGCTGAACGTCGCCAGAAGACGCAGTTCGCCGGCCTCCAACTGCGACTGGATTTCCTGCACTTCGCCGACGCCGATCTGCAGGGTGCCGTTCATCACGTTGATCATCAGGTCACCGCCGCCCTCGTGCGTCACGACCGCAGCATTGACCTTGGCCGCAGCCTTCAGTTGCTCCAGAGCCTGGCGCTCGAGCGAGGCGGGATTTGCCGCTCCCCACTGACCCCGATCATCCCGAGCGAACTGGATGACATCCTCCAGCGTCTTGAAGGGACTGTCTGCCGCCGTGTAGATGACTTCCGGATCGATGAAGAAGTTCACCAGCGGCTCAAGGTCGGTATACTTGTATTCCGGGTTCGACAGCAGCGAGGTATAGATGAACGTCGGCGTGGTGGCGTAGAAGATGGAACCGTCGGCAGGCGCCTGTGCGAGCCGGGCCATGGCAGACGCGCCCGAGCCGCCGCTGACATTCTCGACCACGACATTGGCGCCGAGATGTGGCGTGAGAAATCGGGAAAGTTCACGGAGGAAGACATCACTTCCTCCGCCTGGGCTGGAATGCGTCACAAGCGTGACCGTATCGACCGGATATTCCTGGGCCTGGACGGGCCCGCCGAGCGCGATGGCGGCAGCAACCGCAGCGCCGAGTGCAAATCTCTTCATCAGTAACTCCTCCCGAGAACTGTCGCCCGGACTGACGCCGAGCCGATGATGTCGCTGCACCGTTGCGAAACGGCCTCCACGCAGGCGACGGAGCGAAAGTTAGGCCCTCACATTGTCAAGTGTCAACAATTTATTTTTGGCTATTCGAGAGATACCCGGGTCTCGCGGAAAGCATCCTGATCGAGAGTGAGGCCCAGGCCCGGACGGTCCGGGATCGTGATGAACCCGTCCTTTGGTTTGGGAGCATCGGTGAAAAGCGTCTCCCCAACCGCGACCATACCCAGATGCCACTCGACGATCCAGCCGTTCATCATGCCCGCCAGGAGATGCATGTTGAACAGCGGCCAGCCGCCGCCGTTGGCGATCGGCATGTTGTAGATCTGCGCCAGGTGCGCGATCTTGCGGGCTTCCGTATAGCCGCCGCAATAGGTGACGTTCGGCTGGAGAATGTCGAGCGCCTGGTGCTCGACGAACTCGCGCATGCGCCAGCGATGCCCCTCCATCTGTCCGGCAGCGAGCGGAATTTTCGTCGTCCGCCGGAGGTCGGCCAGCGCTCTCGCGTCGTTCTGCGTCAGCGGCTCCTCGAACCAGGTGATGCCGCAGTCTTCGATTTCCCGGCAAAGATACTTCGCCTCGACAGGATTAAAGAGATAGTTGGCATCGATCATCAGATCGATCTCGCCGCCGACGACGTCGCGGATCGCCCTCACGCGCCGCACATCTTCCCGCCAACCGCCCTTGTCGACGGCCACCACGGACTTCAAGGCGCGGAAACCATTGGCGACATGGAGCCTCGCTGCCTCTCCGAGCAGGTCGATATCGTATTGAGGGAAGCCGAACGTGACATAGCAGGGCACTTTGTCTCGCGCGCCTCCGAGCATGGCCGCGATCGAGCGCCCATCGGCCTTGCCGATGATGTCCCACAACGCGATATCGAGGCAGGACAGCGCCATCGAGATCGTGCCGCTCATCGCGCGGGGATTGAGCTTCTGCCACACCCGCTGATGGATCTTTTCGAGATCGCGCACATCCATTCCCTTGACGCAGGGCAGGATGTGCTGCTCCAGCGCGACGATGACCGCACGGGAGAGAAAATGCCCCGTCAGTCCGTAGCCGACGATACCTTCATCCGTCTCGACCTGGCAGAAGACAAAATGGGTCTGCTCCTCCCGGCCGTAGCCCTGCACCCGCCCTTCCAACAGGGGGATCTCGATTGAGAAACCGTGCAGACTGGCTCGAATGTCCTGAATGATCATGATGCGCCTCCCTTCGCTACCGATACCATTGTCTAGCGCATGTCATTATTGTAGACAATCTACAAACAGGGAGGAAAACATGGACACGAAGCCTGATATGCCAACGCTTGTCCCTTCGCAGGAGCTGATGCAAGGCTTCCGACGCGAACAGGTCAAGACCCGAGGGGCAGTGATCAACGTTGCGATCGCAGGTGAAGGCCCCCCTCTCCTGCTCGTGCACGGAAACCCGCTTACCCATGTCAGCTGGCACAAGATCGCGCCGACGCTCGCCAAGAGCTTTACCGTCGTTGCTCCCGATCTGCGCGGCTACGGGGACAGCTCAAAGCCGGAAGGCGGCGGCGACCATGCCGCATATACGTTCCGGGCGATGGGAGAAGACAACTTCGACCTGATGGATCACTTCGGCTTCGAACGGTTCCAGATCGCCGGACATGACCGGGGCGGCCGCGTCGGTTTCAGGATGGCGCTCGACCGGCCGGAACGTGTGGAACGGCTATGTGCACTGGACATCGTGCCGACGCATCACGTTCTGACCAATGTCAGCCTCGGCTGGGGGCTGGAGAGCTATCACTGGTTCTTCATGGCGCAGAAGGCACCCTTCCCCGAGCGGCTGATCTGCGCCGATCTGGACTATTACATCCATTACAAGCTCAACAAGAAGGGCGTCGGTCTCGAGATCTTCACGCCCGAGGCGATGGCGGAGTATGTTCGCTGCACGACACCGGAGCAGATCCACGCCGTCTGCGAGGATTATCGCGCGACGGTGACGCTCGATCTGGCGATGGACACGGCGGACTATGGCAACCGCAAGATCGAGTGCCCGGTGATGGTGATATGGGGAACGAACAGCCATTGCGGCCGCCACTTCAAGCCGATCGAAGCCTGGAGCGAGTGGACCGACGACCTGCGCGGCTTCGGCATCCCGACCGGCCATTACCCTGCCGAGCACCGGCCGGACATCGTCTATCCGCTGCTGTACGACTTCTTCAGCGGCAGAGAGCCAAGCGTCGGAAGCCCGGCATGAGCGGCGCTTTATATGCCGTCACGGACGTCGCGGAGGCACGACGGCGGCTCCACTCCGGGCGCGAGATCGCACTTCTCGACGTCCGGGAGGCAGGGCAGTTTGGTGAAGCCCATCCTCTCTTTGCCACGCCCTGCTCGTATTCGAAGCTGGAGCCGCTGGCCCGGCGGCTGGTACCGCGGGCGAACGCACCGCTGCTTCTGCTCGACGCAGGCGACGGCGTGGCCGAACGTGCGGCGGGCAGACTGTCGCGCATGGGTTACCGCGACATCACGGTCGTCCAAGGCGGAATGCCTGCCTGGGCCGAAGCCGGCTTCCCCGTCTACAAGGGCGTCAACGTCCCGTCCAAGACATTGGGAGAGATGGCAGAGCAGATCTGGCATCCGCAGATGATCACCGCGCAGGAACTGGCAGGCTGGCAGAGGGAAGGACGCGCGTTTGCGTTCTTCGACGCCCGGCCGCCGGAGGAATACGCCAAGATGCGCGTGCCGGGGGCAGCCTGCCTGCCGAACGGTGAGCTGCCGCACCGACTGGCGGCAGCGGGAATTGGCGACGCGCCTGTCGTCATCACGTGCGCCGGCCGAACGCGCGGCATCATCGGTGCGATCGGCGCCCGGTTGGCGGGGCATGCCGGCCCCATCTATGCGCTGGAGAACGGCACCCAAGGCTGGGCGCTTGCCGGCCATGACCTGGAGCGAGGCAACACGGCGGAGCGGTTTCCAGTGCTGACGGACGCTCAACTCGCCGATACCCGGCGCGGCGCCAAGACCCTGATGAGCCGGTTCGGCATCAACCAGGTATGCGCGCAAGACATCCGGCACTTCCTCTCCGATCCGGAAACGACCACCTACCTGCTGGACGTGCGCTCGGCCGAGGAAGCCGCAGCCGATCCCGTGCCGGGGGCGGTCCATGCGCTTTCAGGTCAGCTCGTCCAGGCCACGGACCAATGGGTGGCCGTCCGTCATGCCCGCATGGTGCTGTTCGACGACAGCGGCATGCGCGCCGCACTGGCAGCCTTCTGGTTGCGGCAGCTCGGCTACGAGCCCCATGTCGCACTGATCGACGACGATATCCGGCGGATGCCGGATGCAGAGCCAGCCTTCCGGTTGCCGGACGCCGGGCCGGCGCCTGAACTTATCAGTGCACGGGAGGCCATTGCTGCGGCCGAAGGCGGTCGCGGGACGTTCATCGACATGCGAAGCTCGCCTGCCTTTCGCAAGGGTCATGTGGCGGGTGCTGCGTGGTTCATCCGACCGCGAGCGGCTGCCGTCGTCTCCCTGCTGCGGCAGCGCGATGCGCTGATCGTCGCGGATGAACCCCTGCTCGTCGCTCTTGCCGCAGAAGATCTGCGCGAGGCCGGTGCTGGGGCGCTACGGCTGGTCGCGGACGGACACGCCGCACTGGTAGCGGCGGGCGCGCCGGTTGCCGTCACGCCGGACGACCCTCCGGATACCGAGGCGATCGACCACCTCTTCTTCGTTCACGACCGGCATGATGGAAATCTGGAAGCCTCCCGGCGCTACATCGAATGGGAGACCGGCCTGGTTGCGCAGCTGGACGAGGCCGAGCGGATGGAGTTCCGCCTCGAGCAGCCCAGCTGATCGAGCAACATCGCTTGCAACTGTGACCAACAAAAAAGCCGCGGGCGCATAACGCTCGCGGCTTTTCCGATCGCTGCCTATTCAGCTCTGGTGGTGCGGCGTTCCCTTCGCTGCAAGTTCTTCCCGGTGCAGCCGCTCCATGGCCTCCGCTTCCGCCGCTTCGTGCCGCGCCTGCTTGCGTTTGCCCCAGGCGGTCATGCCCATGGAGAGCATCATCAGAACCAATATCGCCACTGCCGCCGGATGATCGAGGATATAGGCGGGGCGCCCTCCGGTCAGCTGATAGGACCGCAGGAATTCGGTTTCCAGCATGCGGCCAAGAAGCAGACCGACCACCGTCGCGGCGACGGGATACTCGTAGCGCACCAGCGCGAAGCCGATGCAGGCGAACACGAAGAAGGTGATCGGCCCGGCGATCGATCCGTTGACGGCATAGGTTCCCATGGTCGCGACGACCAGGATGGCCGGAAGGACATAGCGGGTGCGGACCCGGACCACGTTGGCCGCCACGTAGATGAAGCCTATGCCGACCACGAGAAGAACGATCGCCTGGACGATGTTGTTGAGGATGATCGCGTAGACCATGTCCTTCTGCGTTTCGATGAAGGTCGGCCCCGGCACGATGTTGTGCATCATGAATGCAGCGAGCAGGATCGCGGTCGCGCCGCCTCCCGGGATGCCGAGCGCAAGCATCGTCGCCATCGATCCGCCCTCGGCGCTCGCCACCGCCGACTCGGCAGCGATAACGCCCTTGGGATTGCCCTTGCCGAAGCTCGAGCTGTCCTTGTCGGTGCGCTTGGCTTCCGCATAGGCGATCAAATTGCCGACCGAAGATCCCACGCCCGGAACCGCGCCTATCACGATGCCGATGACTGACCCGCGCAGCAGCACTCCGGGATAGCGGAAGGTGTACCAGCAGCCGAGCAGGATGCGTTTTACGGATACGCTTCGGGCGCCTTCCGCCTCGAGGATGTAGTCCTTGCCGGCGAGCGACAGCAACTGGCCCGCGGCCAGAAGCCCGATCATCGCCGGAACCGGCTGAATGCCGTCCAGCAAGGTCGGCAGGCCCATCGTGCCGCGGATGAAGCCGGCGGTATTCATGCCGACGGTACCGAGAAGCACGCCGAACGCGGCGGCCAGCAGGCCGCGGCTGATATAGGTCGAACCGAGCGAGCCGAGGAGCAGCATGCCCCACAGCGCCACCGCGAACATTTCGAGCGGCCCGATCTTGAGGACGATGTCCGCCAGCGGTTCGACGACGAAAAGCAGCAGGACATAGCCGAAGATGCCGCAGAGCGTGGACGCGAACAGCGCGTAGCCCAGCGCCTCGTTATGCTCCCCCTTCTTCGACATCGCATAGCCATCGAAGGTCGTCGCGAATGAGGACGGTGAGCCCGGAATGTTCATGAGGATGGCGGGGACCGACCCGCCGAAACCGGCGCCGGTATAGACGGAAGTCAGGAACACGACGGCCGAGAAGAAGTCCATGTAGAGGGACATCGGCAGCACGATGGCCATCGCCATCGTGATCGATATTCCGGGGATTGCGCTGAAGACCAGTCCGATGATGAGTCCGGGAACGATCCAGCCCCAGGAGCCGGCGGAGGTCGCCATCAGGCCCAATGCGCCCATGAAGGCATCCATGTCGATCATGATCCGCTCCTACAGGATGGTCGTGGGCATGGGGTAAGGCATCAGCGCCTTGAAGCCCATCACCACCACGAGGGTGACAATCACCGGAAAGGCGATCAGCGGCAGGGGTCGCCGCTCGCCGCAGATGGCCATTCCAGCGGCCGAGAAGAGGAAGATCGCGACATCGAAGCCGAGAGGCTTGAGCAGAAACACGAAGAGGCCGAGCAAGCCGGCGAGCATCAGCATCTTGATGACTTCGACGCGTTCCGTCGGCAGCTTCGGCTGCATCAGGTCCGATGCCTTCGTTTCCTCCCTTGCACGAACCGTCTCGTGAACAGGCGTGGCGCCATCGGCGTGCTGCTCGGCGACGCGAAAGCACTGCGGGAGGATCACCAGGACCAGGATCAGGGCAATGATCGAGAGGGGCTGGATCAGCAGCAGGTTGTTTGCCGCGGTGGATACGCTGCGCGCATCGAGAAGGTACCAACCGGTCGCCGCGGCGATCAGCAGGAGAACGATCAGGTGACCCCAATCCACCGATACGGTGCGGCCTCGAAAGTTCATGTTGGCCTCCATGTATGGGATGATAAGGGGGGCGGCGCATTGCCGCCCCACGAGATCCGGATCGGCAGCCGGCCTATTTCAGAAGGTCGACATAGGTCGACATCTTCTGGAAGTTCGCGAGATAGGCCTTGTTGGACTCCTCGGGACCATACCAGCGGGTCGCCAGTTCCTGCTTCTCCAGCGCCTCGATAGCCTCCGGCTTCTGCGACGCCGCCTGAACTGCCGCCTCGATCTTCGCGTAGATTTCCGGCTGCTCCTTGGTCAGTGCGGTGGGCACGACCCAGCCTCGCTGCGAGCCCTCGACGAAGTCGGTCTCGACGCCGGCGTCCTTCAGCGTCGGAGCATCCGGCCACCAGTCCGGAGCCTCATCTGAATAGATGGCGAGCGGCTTGATCTTATCCTTGAGTGTCAGGAAGCCTTCTCCCCCGACGAAGCCGACATCGACCTGACCGCCGGCCGTGGCGTTTCGAGCGGGCCCGCCACCGTCATAGGTGACGAGACGCAGTGCGTCCGTCGGCACTCCCGCCTTCTGCAGCGTCAGAACGAGGTTGGCGTAGTCGGCGGATGCCGGCTGCACGCCGAGCGACAGGCTTGCGGGATCTTCCTTCAGCCGGTCGATGACCTGCTTCATGTCGGTGATCTCGCTGTCCGCGCTGGTCGCCGCCAGCGTGTAGTCGCGGGACGGCAGGTTGATCATGTGGAAGTCTTCCGCCTTGTAGGGTGCGCTCTGCAGAAGGATGTTGAGCGGAATATACGGCGCGGCCGACGTGCAGAGGATGGAGTAGCCGTCCATCGGCTGCTGCAGGGCATAGGTGTGGCCGAGCTGGGCACCGGCGCCGGGCTGGTTGACGATGACCAGAGGCTGGCCGAGCTCCGCCTGAAGGTAAGGGGCGAATGCACGGGCAAGCCGGTCGTTGTAACCACCGGTCGCGAAAGGCACTATGATGTTGATGGGGCGATCCGGATAGGCGCCCTGAGCGCGCAGGATCGATGGCATGCCAAGAGCGGCAAGCGCGGCCCCGCCACCGGCGACCTTCAATACGTTGCGGCGTGAAATGTGCGATTTCATGCTTTTTCCTCCTAAGCTTTTTCAGCTCTCTCCCAAGTGCTTGGCCTGTTGTGCTTCTCCTCCAAGCAGGGGCCGAGGCTATGGCTCAATTGGTAGACTGTCAACAATAAAGCCGCCACTTGGGCCGTGATGTGTCGTGATAGCGCTCTCTTGCATCGAAGACTAAGGCTTTTTGCCCTGTTCAGCGCCTGCAAAGGCATGGCATCCCGCTTTTGTGTTGTTGACAATCGACAGAATGTGACGTTTGTTTGCGCCGTAGAGACGCAGGCCGAATGTCACGCCCGCCGCCCTTGCAATCGAAGGAAGACCTGAATGACCGCTACAGCCGCCGCCAAAGCCCCCGTCGAAACGCTGGGCCTCACCGCCGAAGTCGCCAACTTCGTCCACGACACGACGCTGTCCGATCTGCCCGCAATCGTCGTCGAGAACGGCAAGAAGTCGATCCTGGACGGATTGGGCCTGGCGCTATCCGGCTCCGTGGCCAAATCCGGCGAGTTCGTGCGCCGTCACCTCGACGACCTGGGAGCAGCCTCCGGCACGGCGACCGTCATCGGCACGAGCAGGAAGGTCGCTCCGCGCTTCGCCGCATTTGCCAACGGGGTGGGAATTCATGCCGACGACTACGATGACACCCAGCTTGCGGTCGCAAAGGACCGCGTCTACGGCCTGCTGACCCATCCTACTGCGCCAGCTCTGCCCTCGGCACTCGCCATGGGCGAGACGGTCGGCGCTTCGGGTGGCGACGTCATGCTCGCCTATCACATCGGCGTCGAGGTCGAATGCAAGATCGCAGAGGCGATCAATCCCCGGCACTACCAGACCGGCTTCCACGCCACCGCGACATGCGGCACCTTCGCCTCGGCCTCCGCCGCCGGGCGCCTGATGGGCCTCGACCTCGACCAGTTGCTTCGCGCGCTTTCGATGGCCGGAAGCCAGTCCGCCGGCCTGCGGGAAAACTTCGGGACGATGACCAAGCCGTTCCACGCAGGGCGGTCCTCGGAAAGCGGCATCGTCGCTGCCCAGTTCGCCTCCTACGGCTGGACCGCGGCGCCCACCATTCTGGAAGCGCCCCGCGGCTTCTTCTCGGCAGCGGGCGGCGGCTATGACGTGAACGCCATCCGCGGGAAGCTCGGCGCGCCCTGGACGTTCGACAGCCCCGGTGTTTCCATCAAGCCGCATCCGTCGGGCTCGCTCACCCACCCTGGAATGACGGAAATGCTGCGCCTCATCAAGGAGCACGGCATCAGGGCGGCGGATGTCGAGCATGTCCGGGTGGGGACAAACCACAACATGCCGAACGCTCTTATTCATCACCGGCCGCAGAACGAGCTGCAGGCGAAGTTCTCGATGGAATTCTGCATGGCGATCCTGCTTATCGAGGGGCGCGCCGGACTGAACGAATTCACCGACGAAATCGTCCTGCGCGACGACGTGCGTTCGATGATTTCCAAGGTGGATTTCGTCGTGGACGACCGCGCCGAGGCGGCCGGCTACCACCTGATGACCACCTATATCGACATCAAGCTGAAGGACGGCCGGACGATCTCCGGCGTCGCCGACTTCGGCAAGGGCAGCCCGGCTAATCCGATGAGCTACAACGAGGTGGCCGACAAGTTCCTGGAATGCTGCGAATTCGCCCGTTGGGATGTGGGCAAGGCGCGCGAGGTCGTGGGCATGGTCGCGGATTTCGAAAAGCTCCCCGACATCCGCAAGCTCATGGCGCTGGTCAGCGGATAGCGGCAGATCCCGAGGACGGACCCAGCCATGGACGCCAACGCTTCCGCAGCACCTCAGATCGCAGAAGGCAGCATGCCTCCGAAGGTTTCGCGTTACCGCCAGCCGCGATGGTGGCTGCGGCTGGCGATCACCTATGCGATCGCCGGTGCGGCAGGCTTTGCGGCCAGTACGGCGGGCATGCCGCTGCCGTTCATGCTGGGTCCGTTTTTCGCGCTTGCGACGCTGTCTGTTCTCGGCTTCAGTTTCGCGCTCGTACCGATGGGCCGGGAACTCGGCCAGGTAGCGATCGGCGTTGCCGTCGGCATGCGGTTCACCCCCTCGGTGCTTGCCGCCATGATCGGGCTGCTGCCTGCCATGGTCGCCGGTACGATCTACGTCATAGCATTCACGATGCTGGCTGCCTTCCTGTTTCGCCCGCTGGCACGGGTCGATGACGTCACGGCCTTCTTCGCGACGGCTGCGGGCGGCGTGGCGGACCTGGCCAATGTCGCGAAGGAATACGGTGGCGCGCCAGGATCCGTGGCAGTGGTGCATGCGATGCGGGTTTCGGGCGTCGTCGCGATCGTGCCATTCCTCGTCGTGCTGTTCGGGCAGCCGGGAACAGCGCCCGACGCCATCGCCGTCGGATCGGACTGGCTGCTCGTTGTCGTCTCCCTTGCCCTCGGCTACCTGATGGCAAGGCTGCTCAAGCCGACACCCCTGCCTAACCCCTGGCTCGTCGGCCCGATCTTCATGGGCATCATCATCGGTGTCTTCGGCCTCTATTCTGTGAAAATCCCTCCGGCGCTGATCATCATCGCGCAGATCATGCTCGGAACCTGGCTCGGTTGCCAGTTCCGCCGCGAACTGCTGGCGGCGCTGCCGCGCGTCACCTTCGCAGCGTTCGTCATAGCGATCTTCATGATCGGCTGCGCGGCGCTTGGAGCCTTCGTCCTGTCGCTCGCGACGTCCCTGCCCTATCCGACGAGCTTCCTGTCGCTTGCGCCTGCCGCCGTCACGGAGATGGTGATCACTGCCCAGGTGATGCACCTGGAGGCGGAGGTCGTCACTGCCTTCCACGTCATGCGGATCGCTGCCGTCTCATCCACGGTGCTCCTGGTGTTCAAGCTCTACATGAAACTGAGAGGAGGCCGCGTTGGATCTGCAGTTTAACGGACGACGTGTTCTGGTCATCGGCGGCAGCTACGGCATCGGCCGCGCCGCAGCCGCCCTGATGGCGGCGGAAGGCGCCGACGTCGCCATCGCCTCCCGAAGCGCGGACAATCTCGATGAAGCCGCTTCCGGCATCGAGGGCACCGGCCAACAACGCCCTGCCACGATCGTCTGCGACGTCACGCAGGCGGGCGCCGGAGCGTCACTCGCCGCATCGCTTGCACCTTGGGGCGCACTCGACGTCCTCGTCACCGCCGTCGGCGGCAGCATCCGCTCCTCCTTCGAAGACCTCAGCGACGACGACTGGATCAA
>DASUPM010000446.1:0-3101 GCA_036281095.1 Pseudorhizobium sp. | reverse complement strand
CGTGCGGTGGTTATCCGCCCGAGAACGCCCGGCTTCCGTCGCTCTGGTAAACAAGCTCTTCTGTTCGGCCTTCGTGAATTCAGCATCATGGAGCAGCGTCCGACTTCGCTGCCGCAATCTGCCGCAGCCCCTTGAGTGCCGTAGCGACCACGGCTTCATCGACATTCGCAGCCTGCACCGCATAGACCGGGTAGGAGAACTGAGGCTGGTTCGGCACGACGTGTAACCGCCCGGCCTTTAGATACGGCTCGACGACGCTCATCCGGAAGTAGCCGGATCCCCCGTTGCTCACCACGTAATTGAGGGCAAGCGGTCCGAAATCCATGAAAAGATCGGGTGCGACATCGGGAAAATTCATCCCCTGATGCAATGCGAAATCCGGGCCCCAATCGATGTGAACATAGTCGCTGCCCTCCCCGATCGGGCTATGGGGATCCGTCGTGACAAGCACGAGCTTCTCTTCCATCAGGAGATCGACCGTCAGCCCGGGCCGATGATGGGGTGCATACATGATCGCGACATCGACCATCCCCGAGGCAACCTGTTCAATGAGGTCGCGGGGCACATCGACATGAACCCTGAGCGCCACATCCTGCATCGAAGACCGTATCCAGCCTACCCAGTTCAGAAGCAGCGGCTGCCACAGGCTGATCTCCGCGGCAACGGTCAGCACGGCCGTCCGTCCAGGCGGCATCGCCACCTGATGGCGCGTCCGCTGCCACAGTTGCACGAACATCGGGGCGTGCCGCAGAAACTGCTCTCCGGCATGGGTCAGCGTCGGTCCGTTCTTGTGCCGGTTGAAGAGCTGCCGGCCGAGCTGCTCTTCCAGCGTACGGATGCGGGCGCTCACGGTCGTCTGAGCGACGTTCAGCCGCTCGGATGCCCGCACGAAGCTCCCGGTGGAGACAATTTCCAAGAACGTACGCGCCAGCTCTACATCCATGGAAGAAGATCACGAAACTTCCGAGGTCTTGTCAACATGGAGGTAGCGAGCCGCCAATTACACGCGTTTCGCCGCCAAGTTCTCGAATTGGCAGAGTTGAATTGCAAGGATCGAGGGCAAAAAAACAGCGAGTCGCCTCGCCCGAACGATCAGACCCCGGCAGGAAGCGAGCGATAGGTGCCCTTGGCCAGCCGCCTCGGGGTTCATGGTAACGCCATCTCATTCACCGCAGGTGCGACGAGAAGAATTCTGGATAAGTGAATGGTGCCCGGAGGCGGATTTGAACCACCGACACGCGGATTTTCAATCCGCTGCTCTACCAACTGAGCTATCCGGGCATCGAGGCTTCCAAAAGCCTTCCGGCGAAGGGCCGGCGGGGGTATATCCCCCGGAAGCGAGCGGGGTTATAGCATCTTGCTCGGCCATGTCCAGCGCCGCGGACGACTTTTTTCTCGTCGTCCGGCGAATTCCGGAAATGCCCGGAATCCACTCCTGACGGCGTCATTCGTCCCCGTGTTCCGGCTTCGATTCGTCGTCGGCTGCCGGAAGCGCGTAGGAACCCTTCAGCCAGCGCGACAGGTCGAGCGTACGGCACCGGTCGGAGCAGAAGGGATAGTTTTCCCGGTCCGACGGCTTGCCGCATTCGGCGCATGGCCGTGCCTTGCGAAGCGGCTCCACCTTGCCGCCGGGCCTGATCGTCGAACTCATGGTCAACCCTCCGGCCATGCAGCCTGGACGTCGAAACCTTCGCCCGAAAGCAGGGCGAGCGTTTCATAGAGCGGCAGACCGACGACGTTGGTGTAGGACCCGACGATCTTCTGGACGAAGCTGCCGGCGATCCCCTGGATCGCGTAGGCACCCGCCTTGCCGCGCCACTGGCCCGAGGCGATGTAATTGTCGATCTCGCTCTGCGACAGGCGCTTGAAGCGAACCTTGGTCTGGACGACCTTCTGGCGGAACTGGCCGCCGGGCGTGACGAGGCAGATGCCGGTGTAGACCCAGTGGCCCCGGCCGGAGAGGAGATGGAGCGCAGAGGAGGCTTCCTCCGTGTACTCCGTCTTCTCCAGGATGCGCCGGCCGACGGCAACCACGGTATCGGCGGACAGGATATAGCTGTTGCGCCAGGCAAGGTCGCCCTTCAGGGCGCCCAAGGCCGCTTCCGCCTTTTCGCTCGAGAGACGGCGCGCCAGCGAGCGCGGATGCTCCGACTTCTTCGGCGCCTCGTCGATGTCCATCGGCATCATGCGGGACGGCTCGATGCCTGCCTGGTTGAGCAGGTCGAGGCGCCGCGGCGAGCCGGAGGCGAGGATGAGTTTCTGGTCAGAGGCCATGGGCGTCAGCCGTCCTGCCGCTTTCGCGCGTCACTTGAAGCGGTAGGTGATGCGGCCCTTGGTGAGGTCGTAAGGCGTCATTTCCACCAGAACCTTGTCGCCCGCCAGCACGCGGATGCGGTTCTTGCGCATGCGCCCGGCCGTGTGGGCGATGATTTCATGTTCGTTCTCGAGCTTCACGCGAAATGTCGCGTTCGGCAGGAGTTCGGTAACGACGCCCGGGAATTCGAGGACTTCTTCTTTAGCCATCTATGAGTATTCTTCCTGTCGGTTGAGTTGTGGGCGGACCTATCGCAGCCCGCGAATTTGCGCGGAAACTACACAATCGTGTCCCCTTTGTGAACTCGCATAATTCCAATTCGATTCGCGTGTCCAGGCGGCTCGTCCTGCCTCGCGCGCCGCGGCACCGGCATCGCTCCGGCGCTTGCCGTCATCCGCGCCAGTAGAGGACGCAGACGAGGGTAAACAGCCTCCGGGCGGTATCGAAATCCATCTGCACCTTGCCCTGGAGCCGGTCCATCAGGGTCTGCGAGCCTTCGTTGTGAACGCCGCGCCGCCCCATGTCGATGGATTCGATGCGGCTCGGCGTGGCTGAACGGATCGCCTCGTAATAGCTTTCGCAGATCATGAAGTAATCCTTGATGATCCGGCGAAACGGCGTGAGCGACAGGATGTGGGTCGCCACCTCGCCGCCCTCTTCCGTGGTGACCGTGAACACGAGCCTGGAATCCATCAGCGAAAGCCGGAGGTGATAGGGCCCGCCCGGATGGCCGCACGGCTCGAAGGCGTTTTCCTCCACCAGGTCGAAAATCGCCACCGCCCGCTCG
>DASUPM010000445.1:0-4126 GCA_036281095.1 Pseudorhizobium sp. | reverse complement strand
CGATCTTGGTGAAGAGGAACTTTTCGCGCTGTTCCTGCTCGTAGGAGTCTTTGGCGATCTCGTTTGCGTACTGACGGGGGATGACGACAACACCATCGCTGTCGCCCACGACGACATCGCCGGGATAGACGGCAACGCCCGCGCAGCCGATGGGAAGCTGCATGTCGATGGCGCGGTGATAGGCCGGACGCGTCGAGGCGGTGTTGGCCGAGCAATAGGCCGGAAACGCCATTTTCGAGATTTCCGTGCCGTCACGGAATGCGCCGTCGGTGACGGCGGCGGTAACGCCCTTGCGCATCATGCGAAGCATCAGCATGTTGCCGGCCGAAGCGGCGCGGGGATCGCTGCGGCTGTCGATGACCAAGACCTGACCGGCGCCGATCGCCTCGATGGCTTCCCATTGGATGTTGTCTTCGCCGCGCTTCTTGAGATCGCCGAGGTCCCAGTCCTTGTCCTCGCGCGAAGGGATGAAGCGGAGCGTGAAAGCCTCGCCCGCAAACGATCCCGCGTCCTTGTTGAGTGGCGTCAGGCCCACCAGGAACTGCTGGCGGAAATTTCGCTTGAAGAGCTGTGTCGTCAAGGTTGCGACGCTGCAGGCCTTCAGCTTGTCGAGGGTGTCGGGGAGCAGTTCGGTGGTATTCGTCATGAATAAGATCCTGTCTTTCAAGTCTGATTAGGCGGGCTTGGCCAGGGCGATGATGCCCCCGGACAAGGGTGCGAGTTCGAGAAGGTTCGGCGAGGCGCCGACCCTGTCGGAGCCGATGAGGACCGAGCGCGTGTGTGGATCGAAGGCGAGCGCGGTCGGCGTCGGAACGGAAAGCGGGACCGTGAATTTCAGCCGGCCATCGAAGCTGTGGCAGGTCACGCTCCACTGGCTTCCGCGGCTTGTCCAGACATCGCCTTCGCTGTCGATCATGACGTTGCTGAGCTTAGAATGGTCGCTCAGCCCATGGGGCGTAAGGTCCGGAACCGGATCGCTCTTGGCTAGATCGAGGGAAACGATGCGTCCGGTCGTCCTGCAAATTGCGTGGACGACTTCCTGGGCGATCCCCTCGAAGAGGCCTGCACCGGCGGAGATGTCGACACCCAGAGCCTTGAGCTCGCCGTGGCTGTCGAGGACTACCAGGGATCCACTGCCATCGTCGTTCTGCAACGCGATTACGATCTTTCCAGAGCCCGTGGTGACGATGTTGCGGACACCCTTAAGGAGATCGACCTCCATCAGCTTGGTCGGAACCGCATCCGTGCCATCCGCATCGACGCGCCAGATCGCCCGATCCGTCACGGTGAAGAGCACCTTGCCATCGCTCGCGAGCGCGAGACCGAAAACCGGCGCATCGAACCACGCGACGACTTCACGGCGGCCACCCGCCAAGCGGCAGACGCAGGCGCCGGGCCCATCAGCCCAGTAGAGCATCCGTCGCTTCGCATCGAAGACCATCGCTTGAATGCTGAAGGACTGGACGTCGTAGATCCGCATAGGCTTGCCGAACAGGCTTCCGCCTTCGACGGCACTCAGGCTCGGCCTGCTGGCCAGCAGATCCTGGGAAATCTGCCGCGATGCCTTCTGGATAACCGAAGCGAGCTCACGAAGCCGCTCGTCGGTCATGCGATGGGCTGGCCCGGTCGTGCTGATCGATGCGATCGCCGAGCCCGCGGGGCCGAAAATCGGGACGGACGCACAGCGGACGCCGTCGATGATTTCGTTGTCGTCAATCGCGAAGCCGCGAGCTCGGATCATGTCGATCTCCGCGCGCAGCTCGTCCTCTGACGTGATTGTGCTGTCGGTGTAGCGAACGAATTCGATCTGGGTGATCAGCCTGTCGCGGACTTCCTCGTTCTGGAAGGCCAGCAGCGATTTTCCGAGGCCCGTGCAATAGAGCGGCTTTATCTCGCCGAGAGCGGACGCGAATACCCGTGCGCCCCTGCCCTCCCACCGGGCGATGACCTGCTGGATATCGCCGTTCATCACGGCCAGATTGACATTCTCGCCATAGTATTCGGCAATATTCTTCAACGGCACGGAGCTGATCGCGATCAGTTCGGAGCTGCGCCCTATGCTTCCGGCCAGTGACGTGAACTTGGGGCCGAGGATGTAGGACTGGTCGCGCCGGTCCATCGTGATGAAGCCGCGCGTCATCAGCGCCGCCAGGATGCGATAGAGCGTGCTCTTCGAAAATCCGGTCTTCGCCGAAAGATCCTTGAACTTCAGCCGCCGATCGGTCTCGCCGATATACTGCAGGATATCGAGGGACTTGTTGAGCAAGCCCGTTCCCGGAACATTGCCCGACGCATCATTCCCCGTCTCGTCCTGATCCGGTCTGGATGTCACAGCCATTCGTTCACTCCCGCTTCTGTTCCGTGCAGGTGCTTACCAAGAAATTCCACGCCTCGAACCGCACCGTCGGCAGAAACCCGATGTGTCCCCAACGGATCGATCACAAGCTCGAACCTGTCGGCGGTGGAGGCGTTAATAAGCTCGGACTGCAGGCGGACGCTCTCGCCGAAGGGCACGATCTCGTCGCGCATGCCATGCCAGGTAAAAAGGGGAACGCGCGCGATCCGGTCCAGGGTTCCAGCCGATACTTGGTAGGACCGAAGAGGCTCCAGCCGGGTCTCGTGGTCACGGACCGTCGCTGCGTCATATCGCCCGAGCGGCGGGAAAATGGTTCGCGCTGCGTCGAGAAAATATCCAGACCCCATGAAGTTGGCGGCAGCCTTGATCCAGTCATAGCGGACAAGCGCGCCGAGCGTGACGAAGCCGCCCATCGACGTGCCCGCCACACCAATCCGATCGCTGTCGATGAGGCCGCGACCGGAATAGTGTTGCCGGTATTGGCCCAGCTCGTCGATGTTGCGTTTCAGCAGTTCCCAGAACTGGGTCATACGAAAACCGTCGTCTCCATCGAAGCGCGCACCGTGCAGATCCTGCTCCGGAAGGATCGCCCTCATGCCCCGCATGGCTAGCATGTAGGCGAAGAAGGCGACCGTCTCCTTGGAGTTCCGATAGCCATGAAAGAAGAAGACGGTCGGCAAGGGCCGGTCCACGGCCGCCTGCGGGGCGGCATGGATCGCGGGAATCCCGCCGATGCTGTCTTCGAACATGACGATCATAGCGCGATCCGATATCTTTCGAGCACGGCGCAGTCCGGCGTGAAGCCGATACCGACGGTGTCCGGCACGGAGAGCTTGCCACCCGCTGGCGTCGGCGTCTCCTTCGCGATCCAAGCCTCCGGTTCGACGTAGAGATATTCGAAAAGCCCGGCATTCTCCGTCGCGGCAATCAGCTGAACCGTCGCGTGATAACCCGGACCAAAATAGGGTGAATGCGGCATGATCGTCAGGCCGCGCTTGGCTGCGGCATTGCCGATCTTGCGAAACTCGCTGACGCCACCGACCTTGGTGACGCTCGGCTGCGGATAGTCCACGGCCTCCATCAGCCGCTCGAATTCGAAGACCGTGCAGGCATTTTCGCCGGCCGAAAGCCCGACACCGTGAGACCGCAGGCTCTGCATCGTCGCGAAATCCTCGGGCGGGAAGACCGGCTCCTCAAGCCAGAGCGTGTCGAGGGACTTTAACTCGGGCAGGTACTCGTTCGCCTTTTCAGTGGACCAGTTGTTGTTCACATCCACCGTCAGGCGCATCGCGGGATCAATTGCCGCGCGTGCCGCCCGGATTTCAGGCATGGTGACTTCGTGCAGCTTGAGCGTGCCGTAACCTTCGCGGCAGGCTCGTTCCGAAAAGCGCGCGACGAGGCCGCTATCGCCATAGCGCACGAGGCTGGCATAGGCGTCGACCGACGTCCGCGGCTTTTCGGCGAGAAGTTTCGCGAGCGAGACGCCTTCCGCCTTCGCCTTCAGGTCCCACAGGGCGATGTCGACGCCGGACAAGGCGAAGATCGTGATGCCGTAGCGGCCAAAAAGGGCGAGCTTGCGCTGGACTTCATCGTTCAGAGCGACCGGATCGTCTATGGTGCGCCCGACAAGGATCGGGGCGATCATGTCGCGAACCGCGAACGCGACGGGACGGTAGCAGAAATAGCTGAAGGCTTCGCCCCAGCCGACGAGCCCGGTGTCGGTCTCGACCTTGACCAGAACGATGTCGAGCATGTTCCAGGTCTGCGGCG
>DASUPM010000444.1:0-4765 GCA_036281095.1 Pseudorhizobium sp. | reverse complement strand
CAGTCCCGCTCGCGACTGTGGCCTCGTATTGTATACATGGCCATCTGTGCATCATGATGTGCAAACGGCCGAGTAGATGGAAGCCAGAGCGAATAGAGCTGCCGCCGGAGGGAGACCGGCGATGGCCCGGCCATAGATGGCCGCGATAGCAGGTTCCGGAGGAGGAGAAGACATGCTCGGGAGAAGAAGCTTTATGGCCGCTGCTGGCGTGGCGCTGGGGTGCTTGATCGCGCTTCCGGCTCAGGCGCAGGAGGCGGTAAAAATCGGCCTCGTTTTGCCGATGACGGGACCTTTCGCCTCTACCGGGCGGCAGGTTGAAGCAGGTGTTCGAGCATACATGGCTCTGAACGGCGACGAAGCGGTCGGCAAGAAGATCGAAATCGTCCTGCGTGACGACGCGGGCACTGCAGACCAGACGCGCCGCATTGCCCAGGAGCTCGTGGTCAACGAAGGCGTCAGCATGCTGATGGGCTTCGGCCTGACACCGCTTGCGATGTCGGTGGCGCCGGTTCTCAATCAGGCGAAGATCCCGGCGATCATCACCTCGGCGACAACGTCTGCGATCATGCCGCAGTCGGAATACTATCTCCGCACAAGCATGGCCGGGCCGCAATCCGCCCTTCCCGTTGCGACCTGGGCGGTGGAGAACGGGCTGAAGCGCGTTGTCACGCTGGTGACGGACTACGGGCCCGGCCACGATATCGAGAAGGGCTTCGTGGATCAGTTCAAGAAGGACGGCGGAGAGATCGTCGAATCGGTTCGGGTGCCATTGCAGAACCCGGACTTCGCACCGTTCCTGCAGCGGGTTCGCGACGCCAAGCCGGACGCCGTCTTCGTCTTCGTGCCCTCGGGTGTGGGGTCGCTGTTCATGAAGCAGTTCGTCGAGCGCGGGCTGGCGGATGCGGGCATCAAGCTGATCGCGACAGGCGACGTCACGGATGACGACCTGCTGAACGGGATCGGCGAGGCGGCGAAGGGTGTCATCACAGGGCACTTCTACTCGGCCAATCATGATAGCCCTGAAAACAAGGCCTTCGTCGAGCAGGTACGCAAGGACAATGACAATATGCGGCCGAACTTCATGGCGGTGGGCGGCTATGATGCAATGCATCTGGCCTATGCCGCACTGGAGAAGACCGGAGGCGACACCGATGGCACCAAGCTGGTCGAGGCGATGAAGGGCATGGAGTGGACGAGCCCTCGCGGCCCGATCGCGATCGATCCGGACACGCGCGACATCGTCCAGGACATCTACATCCGGGAAGTCAAGGAGGTCGACGGTGAGCTCTACAATGTCGAGTTCACCAAATACGAGAAGATCCGCGACCCGAATACGCCGAAGTGAACCGAGACAGGGCAGCCGGCTTGGCCGGTCGCCCGACCGGTGAGGGCCAATGCTGACCATCCTGTTCGACGGTATCGCCTATGGCATGCTTCTGTTCATCCTCGCGTGCGGACTGACCATCACGCTCGGATTGATGAACTTCATCAATCTCGCTCACGGTGCCTTTGCCATGGCGGGTGGGTATGTGACGGTCGTGATGATGAACCGTTACGGGATCAGTTTCTACTGGTGTCTTCCTGCTGCCTTCTTCGTCAGTGCGGCGTTGGGAGCTTTGCTGGAAAGGGTCCTGTACCGCCGGCTCTATCAGGCCAGCCATCTGGATCAGGTTCTGTTTTCGGTTGGTCTCGTATTCATGTCGGTGGCGGCCGCCGATTATGTGATGGGCGGGCAGCAGCAGCTTATCCAACTGCCGCCCGAATTGTCCGGGCGCACGGAAATCCTCGGTATCGGGATCGGCCGGTACAGGCTCTTTACCATCGTCGTCTGCGCAGCACTGGCCTTTGCCCTCCAACTGATACTGGCCAGGACCCGCTTCGGCAGCCGCTTGCGGGCCGCCGTGGATGACCGGCGGGTGGCGATGGGCCTCGGCATCAACGTCTCGATGGTCTTCGCGCTGACATTCGCGTTCGGCTCCGGGCTTGCCGGATTGGGCGGCGCCATGGGAGCCGAAATCCTCGGACTGGATCCCAATTTCCCGCTCAAGTTCATGATCTACTTCCTGATCGTCGTCGCCGTCGGCGGCACGTCGACCGTCAGCGGTCCGTTTCTCGCCGCGCTGCTGCTCGGCGTTGCCGATGTCGCCGGCAAATATTACGTGCCGGCGATCGGCCCCTTCATCATCTACGGGCTCATGATCATCATGCTTATCCTGCGTCCAGCAGGCCTCTTTGCGCGAGGTGCGCGATGAGCGTGCTGGCGAAAGAAGGTCTTCAGCCGGTCGAAGAAAGACATGCGCAGCAGGCGCGCGCGCGCCGATGGATGCGCAAGCGCAGCGCGATGCGCATCTTCGAACTCGTCGTCTGGACGGCAGCGGTGGCAGTCGTTTTCCTTCTGCCGTCGAAGATGCTGATCCTCACCGAGATTGCCATCCTGGCACTGTTCGCGGTCTCCCTGGATCTCGTGCTGGGTTTCGCAGGCATCGTCTCACTTGGCCATGCGGCCTTCTTCGGGCTGGGCGCCTATGCGGCGGGTCTGTTCGCCCGTCATGTCATGGCGGAGCCGGTGATCGGTCTGTTGATCGCCGGCGCCGCAAGCGGCGTGCTCGGCTATGCGACGAGCTTTCTCGTCCTTCGCGGATCGGACCTTACGAGATTGATGACGACGCTGGGCATCGCCCTGATGCTCGCGGAAGTCGCCAACCAGATGGCTTGGCTTACGGGAGGCGCCGACGGGCTGAGCGGTTTCAGCCTCGACCCGATCCTGGGGCTTTTTCCATTCGATCTATGGGGGCGCAATGGCTACATCTATTGCCTGGCCGCGCTGTTCATCTCCACCATGGTCGCGAGACGCCTTGCGTTCTCTCCCTTCGGCCTGTCGTTGAAGGCGATCAAGAACAACCCTGCCCGCGCCGCGCTTGTGGGCGTTCCGGCTCGCCGACGGCTGATCATCACATACGCGATCGCCGCTGTTATCGCAGGCTGTGCAGGCGCGCTGCTGACGCAGACCACCTCCTTCGTCTCGCCGGACGTTCTGGCCTTTCACCGGTCGGCGGATGTTCTTCTCGTTCTGGTGATCGGCGGCACGGGATACCTCTATGGCGGAATTCTCGGCGCGATCGGGTTCACCTTGCTGAAGGACTGGCTTTCCGTCGTCACGCCGCAATACTGGATGTTCTGGATCGGCCTGCTGCTGGTGATCCTGGTCGTCGTCGGGCGGGAAAGACTGGCGGGATGGATTGAGCATGTGAGGGGACGTCTGGCGTCCGGCGGAGGACACTCGCCTTGACGACTGTTCTTGAAACATTCGGGTTGAAGCGGCGCTTCGGCGCCTTCATGGCGACGAACGACGTCTCTCTGAAGATCGAGCAGGGCGCTCGTCACGCTTTGATCGGGCCGAATGGCGCAGGTAAAACGACACTCATCAATCTCTTGACCGGCGTTCTTGTGCCGACGGCGGGCACGATCATTCTGCGGGGCGACGATATTACCCGGCTGCCATCGCATCTGCGCGTCAAAAGGGGCCTGACCCGGACGTTCCAGATCAATCAGCTGTTCTCCGAATATTCTCCGCTGGAATCGGTAACGCTCGCGATACTGGAGCGGGAAGGTTTTGGTGGTAACCTGTGGTCGCCGGTCGCCGGCTACGGCCAACTGATCGACGAGGCCGCGGCACTACTGGCACGGTTCCGGCTGGCGTCGGTCATGGAGGAGCGAACCTCGAGACTACCGTACGGCAAGCAAAGGCTGCTGGAGATCGCGCTGGCCTTCGCATCGCGGCCGCGTATCCTCCTGCTCGACGAACCGGCTGCCGGAGTTCCGGAGGAGGAGCGCTACGAGGTGCTTTCCATCGTTTCGGACCTTCCGGCAGATGTGACCGTGGTCCTCATCGAGCACGATATGGACCTCGTGTTCTCCTTTGCGACCCGCATCTCTGTGCTGGTGGCGGGCGCACTCTTTGCCGAAGGGTCAGTCGAGGAGATCGCTTCTCATCCGGGGGTGAAGGCGGTGTATCTGGGAGAGGCCGCATGACGCCCCTTCTTCTGACCCGCCGACTGGTGGCCGGATACGGGGACGCCGCCGTGCTGGCCGGTATAGATCTTACGCTGGAGGAAGGGCAGACGCTTGCGCTGCTCGGACGAAACGGCACCGGCAAAACCACGCTTGTCGATACGCTGGCCGGACTGACCACCTACCACAGCGGCGCGATCGAACTGATGGGCCGCGACATAACCCGGCTGAGGGCGGATCGCCGTGCGGCGGCTGGGATCGGCTGGGTGCCGCAGGAGCGGAATATCTTCAAATCGCTCACGGTGGAGGAGAACCTGACTGCGGTCGCCCGGTCGGGGGCCTGGACCACGGAACGGGCCTATTCGATGTTTCCCCGGCTCAAGGAACGACGGCGCAACCTCGGCAGCCAGCTTTCCGGCGGAGAGCAGCAGATGCTTGCGGTCGCCAGGGCATTGATGGTGAACCCAAAGCTCCTTCTCCTGGACGAGCCGCTGGAGGGGCTGGCGCCGATCCTCGTCGACGAGCTTCTGTCGGCACTTCGCCAGATCGTGAAAGGGGAGGGCATGTCGGCCATTATCATCGAGCAGAAGGCGCGCAAGGTTCTCCCCCTCACGGATGAGGCTGTAATCCTCGATCGAGGTGCCATAGTGTACCGGCGCACCAGCCGCGAACTGCTTGCCGATGAAGCGGTCATGGGGCAGCATCTTGGGGTCGAGAGGGTGTCGACTTCGGGCAGACGTCTTGGCGGAGCGTG
>DASUPM010000443.1:0-4079 GCA_036281095.1 Pseudorhizobium sp. | reverse complement strand
CCTACACGCTCGCGACCTTCGCCGACCAGGTAACAACGGTTGCCCGAGAAGTGGGCGTCGAAGGCCGCCTCGGCGGCCAGGCGAACGTGCCGGGCACTGCCGGTACATGGAAAGACCTGACCGGTAACGTCAACCTGCTGGCCGCCAATCTCACCACCCAGGTGCGCGCGATTGCTGAGGTCGCGACGGCGGTGACCAAGGGCGATCTGACGCGCTCGATTCAGGTTAATGCGCGGGGCGAAGTCGCCGAGCTCAAGGACAACATCAACACGATGATCGGCAACCTGCGCCTGACGACAGAGGAGAATACCGAACAGGACTGGCTGAAGACGAACCTGGCCGGGTTCACGAACCTGCTCCAGGGACAGCGCGACCTGACACTGGTCGGGAAGCTGGTCCTTTCGGAGCTCGCGCCGCTCGTCGGGGCGCATCAAGGCGTGATCTATCAGGTGGTGGAAGAGAACCGCCAGCCGTCGCTCTCCCTGCTGGCCTCCTATGCGGACGGTATCGATGCGACGCATCCGCCGAGGCTGGAGTTCGGGCAGGGCCTGATTGGCCAGTGCGCCATGGATGCCCGCCGCATTCTGATTACCAACCTACCCGAAAATGTCGTCCCCATAACGTCCGGCGTATTTTCCACCCTGCCCAGGAGCGCCATCGTGCTGCCCGTTCATTTTGAAGGGCAGGTCAAGGCGGTGATCGAGCTTGCATCGGCCGGTGAATTCACCGAGCTGCAGCTATCCTTCCTGGATCAGCTGACGACCTCCATCGGGATCGTGCTGAATTCGATCGAGGCGACGATGCAAACGGAAGGGTTGCTGAAGCAATCCCAGCAGCTGGCAACCGAACTGCAGACGCAGAAGCGGGAACTGCAGCAGACGAACGATCAGCTCGAGCAAAAGGCGCAGCAGCTCGAGGAACGTAACGTCGAAGTCGAGGCCAAGAACCAGGAAATCGAGCAGGCGCGCCGTGCACTCGAAGAGAAGGCGGCCGAGCTGGCGCTCACCTCGAAATACAAGTCCGAGTTTCTCGCGAACATGTCGCACGAGCTGCGCACGCCGCTCAACTCGATCCTGATCCTCGGCCAGCAGTTGGGAGAAAACCCCGATGGCAATCTTTCCGGCAAGCAGGTGGAGTTCGCCAAGACCATCTACGGGGCCGGCACGGATCTCCTGAACCTCATCAGCGACATCCTCGACCTGTCAAAGATCGAGTCCGGAACGGTCTCGGTGGATGCCGAGGAGATCTTCATCAGCAACCTGCTGGAGGTCATGTCCAGGCCGTTCAAGCATGAGGCCGACAACCGCGATCTGTCGTTCTCGGTCGAAGTCGAGCCGGACGTCGCGAGGAGCATCATCACCGATTCCAAGCGACTCCAGCAGATCCTCAAGAACCTGCTGTCCAACGCTTTCAAGTTTACCGCGCAGGGCAAGGTGACGCTCCGGGTCGCTTCGGCAACGGAAGGCTGGTCGTTGGAACATCCTTCCCTCAGGCATGCTCCCTCCGTCATCGCCTTCGAGGTCATCGACACCGGGATCGGCATACCGCCGGAGAAGCAGCGCCTCATCTTCGAAGCATTCCAGCAGGCCGATGCCTCGACGAGCCGGCAATACGGCGGCACAGGGCTGGGGCTTGCCATCAGCCGCGAGCTTGCCAACCTCCTGGGAGGCGAGATCCAGTTACGCAGCACGCCCGGCGTCGGCAGCACGTTTGTGCTCTATCTGCCGCTGACCTATGTCGGCGCCGCATCCCCGCCCACGAAGCCGCTTCCCGACATGGATAATGTCGTGCAACTCGCAGACGCTGCCGCTGCGCGTCGCGCCGAAAAGCCCGCCGACCAGGTGGAGGACGACCGCCAAAGCATTCAGCCGGGGGATGCCATCCTCCTGATCGTCGAAGACGACCCTCACTATGCGCGAGTCCTCGTCGATCTGGCTCATGACAGCGGGTTCAAGGTCATCGTTGCCACGCGCGGCAGCGAGGCTTTGAATTTTGCCCAGGAGTACAAACCCACAGCGATATCGCTCGATATTTTCCTGCCCGATATGCTGGGCTGGAGCGTGCTCAGCCAGCTGAAGCAAAGCGCGGCGACACGGCATATTCCGGTGCAGGTCATCAGCCTGGACGAGGACCGGCAGCACGGCCTGACACGCGGCGCCTTCGCCTTCATGAGCAAGCCGACAACGGCCGAGGGCGTGGGCAAGGCCTTCTCCCGGTTGAAAACCTTTGCCGAACCGCGCCGCAAGCGTCTCCTTCTCGTGGAGGACAGCGAAGCGGAGCGACTGAGCGTGACGGCACTGCTTGGCCATGACGATATCGACATCAAGAGCGTCGGTTCCGGTGCCGAGGCACTGGCCGCGCTCAAGGAGGATCCGGCCGATTGTATTGTTCTGGATCTCTCGCTGCCGGACATGTCCGGATTCGAAGTGCTGGAGACAATTCGCGACGACGACGACATCGCCGAAGTTCCCGTGGTCGTGTTCACGGGCCGGGAGCTTTCGCCGGAGGAGGACGCCCGGTTGCACATGATGGCACGAAGCGTCGTGGTCAAAGGCGTTGAATCACCCGAACGGCTGTTGGACGAGACTGCCTTGTTCCTCCACCGGGTCGTGGCCGACATGCCGCCGGCCAAGCAGGCGATGCTCGAAGCGCTGCACGGCTCGGACGAAGATCTGATCGGCCAGACTGTCCTGCTCGTCGATGACGATGCCCGCAACATCTTTGCGCTCAGCAGTGTGCTCGAACGGCGGGGAATGACGGTTCTGACGGCGACCACGGGCAGCGAAGCCATCGAGGTTCTCCAGAAGGAGGCGTCCGTTGCCATCGTCCTGATGGACATCATGATGCCGGGAATGGATGGTTACGAGACGATGCAGGTGATCCGCGCCGATTCGAAGTTCCGACGGCTGCCCATTCTGGCTCTTACCGCGAAGGCGATGAAGGGCGACCGGGAAAAGTGCCTGGAGGCAGGTGCGTCGGACTATCTGGCAAAGCCGGTCAATACGGAGCAACTGCTTTCGGCCCTGCGCATGTGGCTGCACCGGTGAGGATATGTCTGTGAATCCGGTCAACATCCTGCTCGTAGACGACCAGCCCGCGAGGCTCCTGAGCTATGAGGTGATCCTCCAGGATCTCGGTGAAACGCTGCTGAAGGCGCAGTCCGCAAGAGAGGCCCTGGAACACCTCCTGCGCAACGACATAGCCGTCATTCTGGTGGACGTCTGCATGCCGGAGCAGGACGGATTCGAGCTCGTCAGCATGATCCGCGAGCATCCGCGATATCAGAACACTGCCATTATCTTCGTTTCGGCGGTCATGATGGAAGAGCCCGACCGCCTGCGCGGCTATGCCGCCGGTGCCGTGGATTACGTCTCGGTCCCGATCGTTCCGGAAGTGCTGCGCGCCAAGGTCAGGGTTTTTGCGGATCTCTACCGGAAAACCCGTGAGCTGGAGCTTCTGAATGCGGATCTCGAGCATCGGGTCAGCCTGCGTACCGCCGAGCTTGAGGCGTCGTCCAGGGAGTTGCGGCAGCTTAACGAGGAACTTGAACAGCGGATCGATCAAAGAACCCGTGAACGTGAAGAGGCGCTGGCGCAACTGTTCGAGGCGCAGAAGCTGGATACGATCGGACAGTTGACCGGCGGTGTGGCGCACGACTTCAACAATCTCCTCATGGTCATATTGGGAAGCCTGAACCTTCTCAAGAAGAAGCTGCCCCTGGAGGAGAAGTCCGAGCGCCTGGTTGCCAATGCGGTGCAGGCTGCGGAGCGCGGGGCCGCGCTGACCCAGCGGCTGCTCGCCTTCGCCCGCCGTCAGGAGTTAAAGCCGCAGGCGGTGAACTTCCGTCAGCTCTTCGACAATATCGAAGACTTGCTGCGCAAGGCGGTGGGGCCGGGCGTGGAAATCGAGAAGGGGATCCCTTCGGGGCTTCCGTCCCTGCTGGTGGACGGCAACCAGCTTGAACTGGCTCTGCTCAATCTGTTCGTCAATGCCCGAGATGCCATGAAGACCGGGGGAACCATCAGCGTGTCGGCGGAAGAGGGCGGAAGCTTGCCTGGCGGCGGCCTTGCCGCCGGCCA
>DASUPM010000442.1:0-9905 GCA_036281095.1 Pseudorhizobium sp. | reverse complement strand
GACGAACTCTACTGGAACGTCACCGGCAATGGCTGGATGTTCCGCATCGATCAGGCCTCGGCTCGTGTAACCTTGCCTGAAGGCGCCCGCGTGACGGAGACGGTGGCCTATACCGGCCCGCTCGGTGCTGCAGATACGGATGCCGACATGCGCGCCAGCAACAATGTCGCCGTCTTTTCGACAAGGGAACCCCTGTCCCCGAACGAAGGACTTACGGTCGTGGTGGGCATCCCGAAGGGCGTGATCACGCCGCCCTCGGCCGCCGAACAGCGAAGCTGGTGGCTCCGCGACAACATCAACGCGATCCTCGGGTTCGGCGGTCTGGCACTCGTTGCGCTCTACTACGCGCGCAACTGGACGCGTGTGGGGCGCGATCCGGCGGGCGGCGTCGTCGTGCCCCGCTGGCATCCGCCGGAGGGGCTTTCGCCGGCACTGGTGAACTACGTCGACAACAAGGGCTTTTCCGGCGGTGGCTGGGCGGCGTTGTCCGCAAGCGCCATCGATCTGGCGGTCAAGGGCTACGTGACGCTCGAGGACCTGAAGAACTCCATCACGATCCGCCGAACCGACAAACCCGTCAGGACATCGCTGCCGGCCGGTCAGGCTTCGCTCCTGAAAGACATTGGCGATCCGGGCGAGGAACTGGTCATCGACAAGGCGAACGGCAGCAAGGTGCAGACGATCGGCGCAAGCTTCCGGCGCGCCATCGAACAGGAGCATCGCGGCAGGTATTATCGTTCGAACGGCGGATATGTCGTCGGGGGCGTTGTCCTCAGCCTGGCCGCTCTCGCTCTCCTGTTCGTCTTTGGCCACATCGAGCCGGATCTCGTCTTCGTCTTCCTGGTGCCGGTCGTTCTTGCGGCTTTCTTCGGCAGCTTTGCGGTGAGCCTCGGCAAGGGGCTCAGGCGCGGCAGTTCTCTCGTGTCGAGGATCGTGTCCGTCATCGTTCTCGGATTCGTGGGGCTTGTCGCAATCTCGGCGGTCTCGGGCGTACTGGTGGTAACGCTTGCCGAACTCTCGGGCAGCGACCACTGGCCGCTTCTCGTCTCCGTCGGCGGCATCGTGCTCGTCAACGTCATCTTCTTCTTCCTGATGGGCGCACCGACTCCGCTGGGTCGCAAGCTGATGGACGGAATCGAGGGCTTGCGGACCTATCTGACGCTGGCGGAAAAGGACCGGATGAACATGGCCGGTGCGCCCGAAATGTCGCCGCGCCATTTCGAGACGCTTCTGCCCTATGCGGTGGCGCTCGGCGTGGAGAAGCCCTGGAGTCGGGCCTTCGAGACATGGCTCGCCACCGCTGCCGCGGGCGCAGCAGCGGCAGGCTATGCCCCTTCCTGGTACGGCGGCAGCGATGTCGGCAGCTTTGGCGGCCGCATCGGCGGCTTCTCCTCGTCCATGGCATCGACCATTGCATCCACCATCCCCGCTCCGAAGGCGAGTTCCTCCTCCTCCGGCTTCTCGTCCGGCGGCGGGTTCTCGGGAGGCGGCGGTGGAGGTGGCGGCGGTGGTGGCTGGTAGCCTCCGCGCGATCAGCGTCCCTCGCTCTTGACCACATCTCCTTGTGCACCTATCGTTACATGTAACAGATGTGGAGGCTCGCATGCCTGCTCCCGTCAACAAGCGGGTCGAGAAGCATCGGAACGCACTTCGAGAATCCGGATTGCGCCCGGTGCAGATTTGGGTGCCCGATACGCGCCGGCCGGGGTTTGCCGCGGAGTGCAGACGCCAGGGAGCCGTGGTGGCCGCGGCCGACACCGCCGATGCCGATCTCGATGCCTTCATTGATGCTGCACTTGCTGATCTCGACGACGAAACCGCATGAAACGCGGGGATCTGGTCGCTATTGCCTTATCCGGTGATTTCGGCAAGCCGCGTCCGGCTCTCGTGATCCAGTCGGACAGGTTCGGGCAAACCGCCACGGTGACGATGTTGCTTCTCTCGGCAACGCTGGTGGATGCTCCTCTGATCCGTTTGACGGTCCAGCCTTCCGCGGAAAACGGTCTCCGCAAAGTGTCGCAGGTGATGATCGACAAGGCGATGACGGTGAAGCGGGAGAAGCTCGGCGACCGATTTGGCCGTCTGGACGATGCGACCATGCTGGCGGTCACGCGATCTCTGGCCGTCTTTCTGAACGTCGTATGAGGGCAGCAGGCGGTGCCTCGGCATTCCCGAGCGCCCAATTTGCCATTGTGCAGCAGTGTCTAACTTTGCTAGCAGAAGCCGACGATTTTTCACCCCATTCCGGCACGGCGTGCCGACCCTCCCGCTGAACGGAGGGTAAGGAAGGACGACATGCCCGATCTGCTTCTCGAACTCCGCTCGGAGGAAATTCCGGCCCGCATGCAGCGCAAGGCTGCGGGGGACCTGAAAAAGCTCGTCACCGATGCGCTGGTGGAAGCAGGCCTTACCTATGAGGGCGCGCGTGAATACTGGACGCCGCGCCGTCTGACGCTGGATATCCGCGGCCTTACCGCCCGCTCTGCCGATCAGCGCGAGGAGATCAAGGGACCGTCCACCAAGGCGCCGGAACAGGCGGTGCAGGGCTTTCTGCGCAAGGCGGGGCTTTCTTCCGTATCCGATGCGCAGGTCGTCTCCGATCCGAAGAAGGGCGATTTCTACGTCGCCGTCATCGCCAAGCCGGGCCGCGCCGCCGAAGAGATCGTTTCCGATGTGATGCCAGGCATCATCCGCAACTTTCCCTGGCCGAAATCCATGCGCTGGGGCTCCGCCTCGATGCCGAAGGGCGCTCGCTTCGGCGGCATCGAAGGCAAGGGCTCGGAAAGCCTGCGCTGGGTGCGCCCGCTGCAGTCGATCCTCTGTGTCTTCGGGCCGGAGCATGACGAAACGCAGGTCATTCCCTTCGAGATCGACGGCCTTGTTGCCGGCAACGTCACTTACGGCCACCGCTTCCACGCGCCGGATGCCATCACCGTGCGCCGCTTCGACGACTACGCGGCAAGCCTGGAAAAGGCCAAGGTCATGCTGGATGCCGACCGCCGCAAGGACGTGATCCTCCACGATGCCCGCGACATCGCCTTCGCCAACGGTCTTGAACTGGTCGAGGACGAGGGCCTGCTGGAGGAGGTCTCCGGCCTGGTCGAATGGCCGCATGTGCTGATGGGCGAGTTTGAGCAGGAATACCTGGAAATTCCGGCCGAAATCATCCGCCTGACGATCAAGACGAACCAGAAATGCTTCGTTACCCGCCCGCAAGGCGCCGAGGAAGGCCTCTCGAACCGCTTCATCCTCGTTTCCAATATCGAGGCGAAGGACGGCGGCAAGGAGATCATGCACGGCAACGGCAAGGTCGTGCGCGCCCGCCTGTCGGATGCCAACCATTTCTGGACCCGCGACCAGGGTGACCTGCCGGACCTCGGCGACCTTGAGGCATCGGCGAAGAAGTTCGGCCTCGACCTCAAGAAGCCGCTCGACCAGCGCATGGCCAAGCTCGATGCGCTGAACGTGACGTTCCATGCCAAGCTTGGCACGCAGGGCGAGCGGGTCGCCCGTATCCGCGCGCTGGCACGGCAGTTGGCGCCCATCGTTGGCGCCGATGCCGCACTGGTCGATCGCGCCGTGGTTCTGGCCAAGGCTGATCTGCGGACGGAAGCCGTCGGCGAGTTTCCGGAACTGCAGGGCCTGATGGGCCGCCGCTATGCCACGCTGCAGGGCGAAGACGCATCCGTTGCCGCCGCCATCGAGGATCACTACAAGCCGCAAGGTCCTTCCGACCGCGTGCCGGACGACAAGGTGGCGATCACGGTCGCGCTTGCCGACAAGCTCGACACGCTCGTCGGCTTCTGGGCGATCGACGAAAAGCCGACGGGTTCGAAGGATCCGTATGCGCTGCGCCGTGCGGCGCTGGGTGTGGTGCGGATGATTTTGGAGCGCGGGGTGAGAGTGCCGTTGATCGAAGCGATCCGGATCCCAATGGTTCTAACCATGATGGAGATTGAGAATAGGCATCGTGAGGCACGTTTTCCAATCCAGAAATATTTTGACATAGCTTTTGATAAGCGACGCGATTGGACGGACGAGCAACGCAGCGAGGAAGTTTCTAGAGTTTTCGCCGACTACCTTAAATTTACAGATCTTCCCGATGATGGCGGCGAGTTTCTTAGAAACGTGAAAGAGCGCCCTGCCGACCTCCTCTCCTTCTTCCACGACCGCCTGAAGGTCTATCTGCGCGATCAGGGCGCCCGCCACGACATCATCGATGCCGTGCTGACGCCGGATGCCGACGACCTGTTGATGATCGCCCGCCGCGCCGAAGCTTTGACCGCCTTCATCACCTCGGAAGACGGCAGGAACCTGCTCGCCGGCACCAAGCGCGCCGTCCAGCTTCTGGCCGCCGAGGAAAAGAAGGGCACGGTCGTCGCCGACGGCGTTTCGGAGGAACTCCTGAAGCTCGACGCCGAGAAGGCACTCTGGTCCGCCATCAGGGCTGCTTCGGCAGAAGCATCGGATGCCGTTGCCAGGGAGGATTTCCGCTCGGCCATGGAAGCCTTGTCGAAGCTCCGCGCTCCCGTCGACCGCTTCTTCGAGGAGGTGCTGGTCAATGACGAGGATGTCGCCATCCGCGCCAACCGTCTGGCTCTCCTCAAGGCCATTCGCGAGGCCACCGCCACGGTCGCCGATTTCTCCAAAATCTCGGGCTGAGCAGACGACGACAGCTTTCCTTGCGCAACGGCTTGGCTTCCGGGGCCTTTGCCTGTCTGTCGCTTCCTGCTAGGTTGATGTGCCGACCAATGCCGGAGCCGTTCATGAACAAGGCCGTGCAGATCACGCTGAGCGACGCGCTCGAGAGCTTCGTGGAGAGCGAGGTCGAGAGCGGCCGTTTCCGATCCGCTCAGGAGGTTGTGGAGGCCGGCCTGCGACTGCTGGAGCAGGAGCAGGCACAGCTCGAGAAGCTGCGTGCCTTGCTGATCGAAGGCGAGCAGAGCGGCGAGCCTCGTCATGTGGATCGGGATGAGTTTCTGACTCGGATGCGAGAGAAGTATGCTCGATGAAGGGCTACCGTCTTCGCCCTGCCGCTGAAGCGGATCTTGAGGAAATCTGGAACTACACGGTCAGTAACTGGTCCTTTGACCAAGGACAGCAGTATGTTTCCGACCTGTTCGATGCGTTTGTCAAACTGGCCGGGCATCCGAGCCTTGGCCAGCGGGTCGATTGGCTGATGCGCGGCTATCGCCGTCTGAGATGCGGCCACCATCACATCTTCTATTTGACGGATCGGGATGGTTCCGTCGAAGTCGTTCGCATCCTCCACGAAAGGAGCGATGTGCCGCGCCATCTCGGCTGAATGAAAGAGGCCGCCGGGCTTCTCGCCCGGCGGCCTTTCTCGTTCTGGTGGCGCTTGGGCTGGTCAGCCTGCCATGCGCATGTCGTTGGCCTTCTCGCGCAGCCGGTCCACGTTCGTGGTGCCGCTGATGCGGAAGCCGCGGATCAGGGTCAGCAGTTCCTCCGTGTCGGTGGCGAGCGCTTCGGCCGATGCCGTCGTCTCTTCCGCCATGGCGGCATTGTGCTGGGTCGCGGAATCGAGCTGGTTGAGCGACGCCGAGATGGAGCGCAGCGTCGTGTCCTGCTCGGAAGCCGAATGCGCGATCTTGGTGACGATGTCGCTTGCCGCCTTCACCTGGTCGGAGATGCGCTTCAATGCCTCGCCGGCCTCGCCTACGAGACGCACGCCGTTTTCCACCTGGCCGGAGGAGCGGGAGATCTGGTCCTTGATCTCCTTGGCAGCCGCGGCGGAGCGCTGGGCGAGCTCGCGGACTTCCTGGGCGACGACGGCGAAGCCCTTGCCGGATTCACCGGCGCGCGCGGCCTCGACGCCGGCGTTCAGCGCCAAGAGGTTGGTCTGGAAGGCGATGTCGTCGATGACGCCGATGATCTTGGAGATTTCCTCCGAGGACTGCTCGATGCCGCTCATCGCCTCGATCGCCTGCGTCACGACCGTGTCGCTCCGGTGCGCCTCGGTGCTGACGGCGGTCACCCGCTGTGCGGCCTCGTGTGCGCCTTCCGCGGTATGGCGGACGGCAACCGTCAGTTCGTCCAGCGCCGCGGAGGTTTCCTCCAGGTTCGCAGCCTGTCGTTCCGTGCGCTGCGACAGTTCGTTGGAGGCGCGGCGGATTTCCTCCTTGGAGCCGCCGATGTCGATGCCCTTGGCGTTGACCTTCGCCATGGCGGCCTCGAGATGCGAAAGGGCCTCGTTGAAATTGTCGCGCAGCGTCGCATAGCGGCTGCCGAGATCGCTGCAGCGAACCGTCAGGTCGCCGTGGGCGAGCGCCTCCAGTGCGGTTCCGATGGTTGCCACGACACGGGCCTGCACCTGGGCCTCTTCCTGCTGCATGGCGGCGCTGTTCTGGCGCTCGCTGTCCAGTTCGCGCTGCTGCTGGACCTGGCGTTCCGCCAGCGCATGGCGCTCGCGCACCTTCTCCTGCAGCGCCGCGGTCGCCTTCGCCATCATGCCCACTTCGTTGCTCATGTCGGTATGCGGAATCGATACGGAGACGTCTTCGTCGGCCACGGCCTCGAGCGCGCCATGCACGGCCGCCAGCGGCTTCGTGATGTTGCGGATGACGAGGAAAGCCAAGCCTACGGCGGCGAGGAAGACGATGAAGCCGAAGACGATCACTTCCATGATCGTCTTGCTGACCTTTGCTTCCAGGTCGTCAACATATACGCCGGTCGCGACCACCACGTCCCATGGCTCGAACATCTTGGAATAGACGGCCTTCTTGTAGACCGTATCGGCGGACATCCCCGGCTTCTCCCAGTGGTACTCGACGATGCCGCCGCCCGCTTGGGCGTTGGCGACGATCTCTTCGCGGAAGAGCTTGCCCATCTTGTCCGGCTGTCCCTTCTGGGACGTTCCGACGTTCTTCGAGTTGTAGTGGAAGGTCATGACGATATCCTTCGTCATGCCGAAGATATAGCCGGCCGGCTCGTATTTGATGGCCGCGACCATTGCATAAGCCTGCTTCTGCGCTTCATCGCGGGTGAGCGTGCCGGCCTTCTCTAGGTCGTTGTAGACTTGGAGGATCGAGACGGCCGATTCCACCTGGGTGCGCAGCATGTCGTGGCGCTCCGCATAGATGGAGGCGACCGAGGTCCTGATCTGGTAATAGGTGACGCCGGCGAAGGCGATCATCAGGCCCGATATCAGAACGAAGAGCTGATGGGAGATCTTGAAGTTTTTCATCTTGACGCTCGCGCAGGACGAGCCGGTCGCCGTTGCCGGAACGGACGGACGCCTGCAATTTGGATGTGAAAGGGAGGCGCGTCCTGCGCCATCGGCTGTGCTGCACCGCACTTGGCGTCACGTTGAATCTAAAACTTGAATATAAGTTTAACCGAGCCACCCGGTTTCTTGCGGCCCGCGGCAGCCTGCGTCACTTCAGCCGAAGCTGCATGCTTTCCAGGTCGAGGGCGGCGGGCTCGGCTGCCACCTGCACCTCGTCCGAGCCCGCATCGACCGCGCCGACCAGTGCATGATGATCCAGACCGTCGCCAGCCGTGCCCGCGAGCATGGAATGGCTGGCAGGCATCCAGTCCTGAACCTTCCGGATATGGACCACCGGCGAGCCGCCGAGCCATGCCTCCGTACGGACGACCTTCTTCTCGCCGTTGATCTCGACGATCTCCGTCCGCTGTGCGCCGTCCTTCAGAACCGGCACCTTGTAGCCGGAGGTTTCGTCCTTCGGCCGGAGGGGAGGGCAGTCGCTGCAGCTCTTCGCCACCACGCTGCCATTGCCGCCGTGGCTGATGACGGGGGTGATGGAGGACGCATGAGCGGCAACGCCGCTTGCCAGGATCACGGCACTCGTCAGCAGAAAACGCATGTCACAACTCCTACTCGTCACGGCAGAAGCCTAGAGCCGGAGCATTTCGATCCCGTCAGCAGAACTGGTAAAATTTGAGTTAAGGCCCAAGCTCAGCGCTTTTCCCGTGCGATTGCCCGCCAGCCGATATCGCGCCGGCAGAAACCGTTCTGCCATTCCAGCCGATCCACGAGGGCGTAGGACTTCGCCTGAGCCTCGGCAACGGTCCCCCCAGTCGCGGTGACGTTCAGAACCCGACCGCCCGTGGCGACAAGCGCGCCCTCACGAAGGGCCGTTCCGGCATGAAAGATCTTCTCGTCCTTCGCCGTCTGCGGCAGCGGCCCGATGGGCGCGTTCTTTTCATAAGCGCCGGGATATCCCTTCGATGCCATCACCACCGTCAGCGCGACATCGTCGGACCATTCGGCCGAGACCTGATCGAGCGTCCCGGTTGCGGCTGCATGGAGCAGGGGAAGCAGATCGCTCTTCAACCGCATCATCAGCACCTGGCATTCGGGGTCGCCGAAGCGGACGTTGTACTCGATCAGTTCGGGACCCTTGGCGGTGATCATCAGCCCGGCGAAGAAGACCCCGGTGAAGGGATGGCCGCTCTCCGCCATGCCCCGGATGGTCGGTTCGATGATCTCCTTCATCGTCCGCTCGACCATTTCCGGCGTCATTACAGGAGCCGGTGAATAGGCGCCCATGCCGCCGGTATTCGGGCCGGTGTCTCCGTCGCCGACGCGCTTGTGGTCCTGGGCAGTGGCGAGCGGCAGGGCCGTCCGACCATCGGAAAGGCAGAAGAAGCTTGCCTCTTCACCGTCAAGGAAGGCTTCCACGACCACTTCCGCACCGGCGGCTCCGAAAGCGCCGGAGAAGCAGTCGTCGATGGCGGCAAGCGCCTCGTCGAGTTCCATCGCCACCGTCACGCCCTTGCCGGCGGCAAGTCCGTCGGCCTTGATGACGATCGGCGCGCCCTGTTCGCGTGTATAGGCTTTCGCATCCTCGGCACTGGTGAAACGGCGGTATGCGCCGGTCGGAATATCGTAGCGGGCGCAGAGATCCTTGGTGAAGCCCTTCGAGCCTTCGAGCCGGGCTGCCGCGGCGGAGGGGCCGAAGGTCGCAATGCCGCCGTCCCGCAGCCTGTCCGCAAGCCCTGTGACCAGCGGCGCTTCCGGCCCCACGACCACGAGGCCGATCATGTTCTCGCGGCAGAAGGCAAGCACCGCATCATGGTTCTCGATGTCAAGCGGGACAAGCTCCGCATGCTCGCCAATGCCGGGATTGCCGGGGGCGGCGAAAAGCTTCGTCAGCGTCGGCGACTGGGCAAGTTTCCAGGCCAGCGCATGCTCGCGTCCACCGGAGCCGATCAGCAGAACCTTCATGTCTCGCCCTCTCGTTTGATTTACGCGGCGGTTAAGGCGAGGGGGCGCAAAGGTCAAGCATGCATCCTGTGGAATCGGCCGTCTTTCACGTTGCCTTGCCGCAAAGTTCGATTATGGTCCCGCCTCCTTTGCGAAAGAGAGACCGCCATGGCCGCCGACATCCGCTTCCTTGCCGCCGCGATTGCTGCCGAGATCAATGCCCGACCCGAGCAGGCGGCCGCTGCGATCGGCCTGATCGACGAAGGGGCCACGGTTCCCTTCATCGCACGCTACCGCAAGGAAGTGACGGGCGGTCTGGACGATACGCAACTGCGCACGCTTTCCGAGCGGCTCGTCTACCTGCGCGAACTGGAAGCCCGTCGCGGCTCGATCGTCGATTCCATCAGCGGGCAGGGCAAGATGACCGATGAACTGGCGGCGAAGATCGCCAGGGCCGCGACCAAGGCGGAACTCGAGGATCTCTATCTACCCTACAAGCCGAAGCGCCGCACCCGCGCGGAGATCGCCCGTGAACGGGGGCTCGGGCCTCTGGCCGACGCGATATGGGCAGATCGTGCGGCTGACCCGGCCAGGCTGGCCGAGACTTTTGTCGCGGGCGAGGTCGCCGACGTGAAGATGGCGCTCGAGGGCGCGCGCGACATCGTTGCCGAAGCCATCTCGGAGAATGCCGACCTGCTCGGCCGTCTGCGCCAGCATA
>DASUPM010000441.1:0-7892 GCA_036281095.1 Pseudorhizobium sp. | reverse complement strand
GTTGCGGTGCTGCAAAATCCCTGGCCATGGCTTTGGCGTGGGCCACGAGCGCGGCAGCTTCCGCATCCGTCCGCCGGAGCGCGGCGAGCGCGGCGGTGCGCGCCTCGATCGTGCGGCGGACGTCGTAGACCTGCTGGATGTCGATCTGTTCGGTAACGACGCCATGCTCGATCGTCATGGAGAAGGATACGTCGTCAAGCTCGGCCACCGTTGGACGCCTGCCGGCACCGAGTTCCACCAGCCGCAGCGCTGCGAGCGACCGCAGTGCTTCGCGGACCACTGTGCGCGATACCTGAAGGTCCTTCGAGAGGGCGGCCTCCGCCGGCAGACGGTCACCCGGCTTTAGCTCCTGTTCGCGGATAATGCGGGTGATGGCTGCGACCGCACCGGTCACGAAATCGCCATCCCGCTCCCACGTTGCCTCTGTCGTCATGTATGACACCTTCGAAAAACCTGTAGTACAGGTTCTAGCGATGCGTCCGGGCGTTGGCAAGATTGCAGGTCAAAAAAATGCGGTTAGATACCGTCAGCGCCCCAAGGCCGCATCGTAGGCTTCCATTGTCAGCTTTGCGCGATCAGCAACGTCCTCAGCCGTCATGCCGGGTTTGTAGAGGCTGGAGCCCAGCCCGAAGGCGGAAATGCCGGCGGCGACATAATCGGCGAAATTCGCTTCCGACACGCCGCCAACAGCGGCAATCAGCAGGTCCTTGGGCAAAACCGCCCTGATCGCGTTGATGCCGGAGGGGCCGAGAACACTTGCAGGAAAGAACTTCAATCCGGTCGCTCCGGCTCCCGCGGCGGCGAGCGCTTCCGTCGGCGTGAAAACACCGGGCAAAGTGACCATGCCGCGGCTGGCGGCAGTTCGGATCACCTCCGGCTCCACATTCGGGCTCACCATCAGCTTTCCGCCCGCGGCGTCCAGCCTTTCCACATCGCCCACGGTCAGCACGGTACCAGCTCCGATGAGACATCCTGCCGGCGCCAGTCTTGCTGCGATTTCGATCGACCGGAAAGGTTCCGGAGAGTTCAGCGGGATCTCGATTGCCGTAAATCCGGCCTCGATCAGCCCTCCGACGACCGCCTCCGTTTCCTCGGGCCGCAGTCCTCGCAGGATCGCAACCAGCGGATAACGCATGTCGGGGAAGGGAATGCGTGTCATGGGATTCCTCATGCTGTAGCGAGCAGAATATTTCGTGCAGCGGCGGCCAGCCCTCTGCGTACCGCTTCATCGGCGTCGATGGTTTGGCAACCAAACGAAAGCGCCGAGAAGGCTCCTTCATAGAGATTGCGCAGTCGACCGGAGGCCACGAGGCGGATGTGAGTCCTGTCCTTTTCCGTGGCCAGCGCGCCGGCTATCTCCAAGCCGATCAACGTGCCTGAGACGCAAGCTGCGGCATCGGTTGCGGAGAGGCCCTGCAGAAGAGTTCCGGACCGGACGGCAAACAGCAGATTGCTCACCCGCTCCGGTTGCTCGAATGCTTTCCGGACCGCGCCGACGAATGCCGGAAGGTCGGCGTCGAAGGAGCCGGACTCCACGAGCGAATGCGAAAGCACGGAGTGCTTCGACAGAACTTCGAAAAGTTCGCCGGTCATGAAGGTCGAAAAGCCGGATACCATCCCGTCGGATACGGTCACCCATTTGGAATGGGTGCCGGGCATACAGACCAACTGGCCGCCTTCGGCACCATTGGCCAGCGCCCCGAGAAGCTGCGTCTCCTCGCCCCGCATCACGTCCGGTGCGCCCGGCTGACGTTGTGCCAGACCAGGCAGAATCCGTACGTCGCGATCGATGGCGGGAACCTTGACGGCACTGCTGAGGACTGCCGGCAGGGGTGCAGGCACATCGACATATCCGGCCTCGACCCATCCTTGGCGCGCACCGGCCATTCCGCAGACGACGACGGCAAGATCCGAGGGTGCCGCGACCGCCTGCAGGTGGGCGGACAGGACCTGAGCAAATCCTGTCTTGGCCGCTGTCGTCATTCCTTCGCCGCTTCGCCGTTCGGCCAGCACGGCATCGTCAGCATCCATCAGCCAGAGACGGAAGCTGCTCGTCCCCCAATCGACGGCGGCATAGGCGGGTTTCGTCAAAGCAGTCCTCCATCGATGATCATGGTTTGCGCCGTCATGCCGGCTGCGGCACTGGAGGCCAGAAATAGGCAGGGCCCGACCACGTCCTCCGGTGTCAGCGCCCGCTTCAGGCACTGGCGGGCAACGCTCGCCGAGATGCTTTCGTCGGTGAGCCACAAGCGCTTCTGCCTCTCCGTGACGATCATCCCCGGCAGGACGGCGTTGACGCGGATGCCTTCCGGCCCAAGCCGGCCCGCCAGGCTCTTGGTAAGCCCGACGATGCCCGCCTTCGCGGCGGCATAGGATGGCAGGTCCCCCATGTTGAGAAGGTAGGAGATGGAGGAGAAGTTCACGATCGCTCCACCGTCGGCACGCCGCAGGTAGGGCAGCGCCGCCTGTGAGACGAAGAAGATCTGCTTCAGGTTGATGGACTGGTTCTCGTCCCAGTAGGCTTCCGTAACCGCATCGATTTCGTGGCGGTCATCCCATGCCGCGTTGTTGATCAGGACGGAGAGGGAGCCTGTTGCGCGGGCCGCCTCTTCGACGGCAGCTCTGGTTTCCGCGACGTTTCTGAGGTCGGCCCTGATGAAGGTGACGGGATGCAGAGAGAAACGCGAGAGTTCGGCCGAGAGGCTTTGCCCGTGAGTTTCGTCGATATCGATAAAGGTGACGCGCGCTCCCTGGGACGCGAACGCCGCGGTGAGCGCGGCGCCGATGCCTGTCGCTCCGCCGGTGATCAGAACACCTTTGCCGGCAAGGTCCGCATACTGGACGACGAAATCGGCCAAGGTCTTCCCTCTCGGCATTCTGCAGCTGGAAATTCTGCGGACGTTCTAAGCAGCGCCCGGCCGAAAGACAAGTGGCCGATGTCGTCGCATGTCGCTTAGGACTTTGTGAAGAACCCCGGGAGAGACTGTATCTCGTCCTGTCGATTCGGTTCCTGTTTGCGAGTTCCTGATATGCTTGTTCAATTCCCCCTCCATCGTCGCACTGCCGACATCAGACGTTGCGCCGAGACGCTCCGGGAGCTGAACGGCGAGGACGCGAACCGCTTCTGGCGCGACGAGATGACTCGTTTCGCCGGCGCGCTTCGCCGGATTGGGACGAAGGAAGAAGAGATCGGCCAGCAGGCGAGGATCTTCATGGATGCGGTTCAGATCGAGCTGCAGTCGTTTTTCGCCGATGAAGCTGCCGGCTAGGCCTTCGGCCCATGACCCGGGCTGCCGGCTTCTGTGCTTGTTCACGGTAGATCGGCTGGCTCGCCGGAAGGGGTGTGCTGCTCCTCGGTAAAGATGCCCCAGGCCGCGATGAAGAGCGCCGCAATCAAGGGGCCGATCACGAAGCCGTTGATCCCCATGAGGGAGATTCCGCCTATGGTCGAGATGAGGACGACGTAGTCCGGAAGCTTTACTTCCTTGCCGACCAGAGGCGGCCGCAGCAGGTTGTCGATCAGTCCGATGCCCAGTGCGCCGACCGCCACGAGGATCATCGCCTTCATCCAGAAGCCTGCAAGAATAAGATAAACGGCAGTCGGAACCCAGACCAGGGCGGCGCCCACGGCGGGCAGGAGCGAGAGGAAGCTCATTACGACACCCCACAGAAGCGCGGGTTGAACGCCGAGACCCCAGAAGGTGATGCCGCCAATGGTTCCCTGGATTATCGCGATGATTACGTTGCCGCGCACCGTGGCGCGGACAACGGATGTGAACTTCGCAGTGAACTTTCCGGTGTGATTGTCACTCAAGGGTATCGATCGGCGGACGAGCCTTGAAAGGGAGCGTCCGTCGCGAAAGAGAAAGAACAGGAGATACAGCATGACCCCGAAGGCGATGACGAACTGGACCGTGTTCTGGCCAAAGCTCAGGGCGCGGCCGGCAAAGAAACTGCCGCCTCGCATCAATGTATCCGACACCCTCTCCTGCAATTGCTGAAAGCCATTCAGTTCGATCGATTTCAGGATGTCCTGAGCGAACAGGGGAAGAGACTGCTGCAGGTCCGTCAGATGCCGGCGGATATCGATCTCCCCGCTGTCGATGCGCTGGTAGAGATCGTTACCCTGCTGAACAAGCGAGCCGAGGATAATCAGGCCGGGAACGATAACAAGGCAGAGGCAGACAAGCACGGAGACGGCCGCTGCCATATTGGAGTGTCCATTCAGCTTTCGCTCGATCCAGGCATGCAGCGGATAGAAAATGATCGCGAAGACGAGCGCCCAGAACACGGCAGAATAGAAAGGGAATATTATCGCGCCGAAGGCAATGGTCACCAGCACCAGCAGAACATGGAAACTGAAACGTTCGACACCCATCTGTCTGCACCAACCTTTGTTGCCCTGATGTCGCAGATCTTCCTGTAGTCGTGATGAAGATCTTGTCTTCGGTCTTTCCGAAGACTGCCGGCATAAACGCTGTTCGAAGACAGAGGTGCCATGCAGTCGCGTTTTCCGCAACGGTCGCGGATGGAACTTCGGGCGTTGTCCGAGGGTTCAGGACTGATCCAGCAAACCAATGTCCGGTAAGGCCAGGAAGGAGGCGACGATGCATGTAAGCGAGATGATTTCCACTCACCCGCAGGTCAAGGGAAAGGCGCTGGAGGTGCTGATCCGCTGTGTCGAAGAGTGTTACGCGTGTGCCCAGACCTGCACGAGTTGCGCCGACGCGTGTCTTGGAGAGGAAGATCCCAAGGCCTTGATTGATTGCATCCGGAAGGATCTGGACTGTGCCGATATCTGCGCCGCTACCGGCGCAATGGCCTCCCGCAGGACCGGACGCAATGCGGAGGCTTTGCGTGCGGTTCTCGGAGCCTGTGCCGAAGCCTGCCGCCTATGCGCCGAAGAATGCCGGAAGCACGCGGACATGCATGAGCATTGCAAGGTTTGCGCAGAAGCCTGCACAGACTGTGAACAGGCCTGTCGCGCGGCAATGGAGCAGGTGCACTGAGAGACAAGGCCGCCTCCGAGGCGGCCTTGTCGGGATTGTGGCGATGTGCGGTCAGGCTGCCTTCATCGAGGAAGCCAATGGAATTTCGACCTCGATCTCGAGAACCGAAACATGCTCGTCACGGTCCATCGTGACCTGGACCCGGTCGGCATCCAGTTGAACATGCTTGGCGATGACCGCGAGAATTTCCTCCCGCAGCACTGAAACCAGATCCGAGCCTGCCGATGCGCGTTCGTGGGCGAGCAGCACCTGCAGGCGCTCCCGCGCCATGGGGGCCGAGGTCTTCTTTCTGAAGATGCTGAAAATGCTCATGCCGCCTTCCTTCCAAAGATCTTGCCGAGCAGGCTGCGCTTGTCTCCGGGAATGGTGACGGGCAGAACTTCTCCCGCAAGCCTGCGCGCGGCGTCGAAATAAGCCATGGCGGGTGCGCTGCGGGTATCGGCCAGAGTGACCGGCGCGCCGACATTGGATGCCTTGAGGACGTCGCTGCTCTCCGGAATGATGCCGAGAAGCGGGATCGAGAGGATTTCCAGGACGTCGTCGACCTTCAACATGTCGCCACGCTCGGCCCGGTTGGCGTCATAGCGGGTGAGCAGGAGGTGCTTTTCCATGCGCTCGCCGTTCTCCGCCTTGAGCGTCTTGGCGTCCAGGAGCCCGATGATGCGGTCGGAGTCGCGCACAGAGGAGACTTCCGGATTGGTCACGACGACGGCGGTGTCCGCGTGGCGCATGGCAAGCGTCGCACCGCGCTCGATCCCGGCGGGGCTGTCACAGATGATCCAGTCGAAATACTTTCTCAGGTCAGTGATGATGCGTTCCACGCCTTCGGCGGTCAGTGCGTCCTTGTCGCGGGTCTGGGACGCCGGCAGCAGAAAGAGGTTCTCCAGCCGCTTGTCGCGGATCAGTGCCTGCGGCAGCTTCGCATCCCCCTGGATGACGTTGACCATGTCATAGACGACGCGACGTTCTGCGCCCATGACGAGATCCAGATTGCGGAGGCCGACGTCGAAATCGACAACCACCACTTTCTCATTTCGCTGCGCGAGGGCGGCGCCCAGTGCAGCCGTCGATGTCGTCTTGCCCACTCCGCCTTTGCCGGAGGTGACTACGATTACCTTCCCCATTCTGCTCTCCTGTTTTCCCTGGCCGCCCCGGCTCAGCTAAGCGTCTCTGCCATGATCACGTCGCCCTCGAGCCAAAGCTGGACGGGTTGTCCGCGAAGTTTCGGGGCCATGTCTTCGGCCATCTGATAAATTCCATCGATCGCGAGCAGTTCTGCTTCCAGCTTTCGGCAGAAGATGCGCGCGGCCGAATTTCCGACCGATCCGGCCATGACTCGGCCGCGAAGCGCGCCATAGATGTGTACGGATCCGCCCGCGATGATCTCCGCACCGGATGCGACCGACCCGACCACCGTGACGTCGCCCTCCGGGAAGATCACCGACTGCCCCGACCGGATCGGTTCGTGGATCACCATGGATTGCGGTGCTGCACGCGATTCGGCGACGGCGGCTTTGGCTTGCGGTGCGCCCTTCTCCGGCGGCGCGTCCGCCGACGGCTGTTCGAAATCCGAGACCGGGCGCCCGCCCTTCAGAAGGGGCGGCATCCCGGGCGCAAGCATCGAGGGACGCGCGCCCTCGATGCCCATGATGCTGACATTGCGCTGTCCGAGGCCCGTGAGGAGCTCCGTCATCTGCGTCCGGTCGATCGCCAGTTCCGTGACGTCGAGCACGACCGGGCGGCCCAGAAAGAAGCCGGCCGATCTCGCGGCGAGGTCGTCCAGCCTGACCAGCCACTCGTCGAGAGGAAGATCTGGAGACAGGACGACCGCCAGAAACGAGCGGCCTTTGATGCGGATCGAGCGAGCGTCTGTTAGCACTTTGGTGATCTTGGTAAATGATGTGTTGATCCTGTCTATGAGCGATATGGTTAACAAATGGTTAACGCGCCGCGCGCCGGTTAAGACATTCCGGCACCGGCTGCGACGCACCTTCTGATCGTGTTCTGGATGCCACAATCCCGCAGTCCGGAGAGGGCCTGAATCTGTTGCAAGCTGCATGGCCAAGGTGCAGGTATCGTGCGTGAGCGGATTCTCCCTCGACCGCGACATTCCCGAGAGTGGAAGCGAGCAATGACCGAAATCGAGCAGACCGCCCCGTCCGACCGCAAACGCGGCTCCGGCGCAAAGCTTGTCTATGATGTTCTTCGCGACGAGATCCTCGACCTCGTTCTGCAGCCGGGAAGTCCCATAGACGAGGTTCAACTCGCCGATCGCTTCGGCATGTCACGCACGCCGATCCGCGAAGCTCTGGTACGCCTTGCCGGGGACGGGCTGATTACCACGCTTCCGAACCGCTCCACCCTGGTGTCGAACATCGACTTCCTGAACATGCCCCCATTCTTCGATGCCCTGGTGCTCATGTATCGGGTGACGACGCGGCTTGCTGCCCAGAATCACCGGCCGGAAGATCTGGAGGCAATCCGCTCCCGTCAGGAGGATTTTGCCACTGCGGTGCGTTCGCAGGACGCGTTGAAGATGATCGCCACCAATGCGGCTCTTCATCTTGCCATCGCGGAGGCCGGAAGAAACCCTTATTTCACCGCGCTCTTCAGCCGGCTTCTCGACGAGGGCCGGCGGGCGCTGCGCCTCTACTACCAGTCATACGACGACAGGCTGCCGCAAAGGTTCGTCGATGAACACGATGAGATGATCGCCGTGATTGCAGAGCGGGACGTGGAGGCGGCGGATGCGATTGCAAAGTCCCATGCCGAGCAGGTCGTCGAGCAGATCAAAACATTGCTTGCCGGTGCCGATCGATTGCACATATCGCTGTAATTCCGCGGATTGCACTTTGTCGACAAATTGGATACAAATAACCTACG
>DASUPM010000440.1:0-2721 GCA_036281095.1 Pseudorhizobium sp. | reverse complement strand
GAAGCCGCCATCAAGACATACGAGAAGATATACCCGTTTGGCTGGCTCGGAATCCTGGCCGACGTGCCGCCCTTGAACCACGAACTGATCTACGCGAACCACCCACGGGGCTTCGCGCTCTGCTCCATGCGTTCGCAGACCCGCAGCCGCTATTATATCCAATGCGCTCTGGACGAACGCATCGAGGACTGGAGCGACGACCGCTTCTACGATGAGCTTCGCCGCCGTCTGCCGGACGAGCATGCCCAGGCCATAGTGACCGGCCCGTCATTCGAGAAATCGATCGCCCCGCTCCGCTCCTTCGTGGCGGAGCCGATGCGTTTCGGGCGTCTTTTCCTTGTCGGCGATGCTGCACATATCGTGCCGCCCACGGGAGCCAAAGGGCTCAATCTGGCGGCCAGCGATGTGCATTACCTTTTCGAGGGGCTGCAGGAGTTTTACGGCGATAAATCCGAAAGCGGCATCGATCTCTATTCGGCACGCGCCCTGAACCGCATCTGGAAGGCCGAGCGCTTTTCGTGGTCGATGACGATGATGCTGCATCGCTTCCCCGAGACCGGCGCTTTCGAGCAGAAGATCCAGGAAGCCGAACTGGGTTATCTTGTCCAGTCGACGGCCGCCTCGACGGCCTTGGCCGAGAATTACGTCGGCCTACCCTACTAAATTGTCCCTCCGACGCGGTTCATCGGTTTTCCCGTCACTCATGGGTCGGCAAATCCGATCACCCGAACTTCAACAGTGTGCCCGCGAGGATCCTCTTTGAAGAAGAGCCCGCCCTTCGCGCTCGATTTGCCTGGAATGTAGTCAAAGGTGGCCTCCGCGGCTTCCAGGACATCCTCCCCGTCGATGGCTTCACCCCGAACCTCGACCGCGGCAGCCGTCGCCGAGCCTTCATTATAGATCTCGACCTCCATCAGGAAACTGTCCTGCACGGGAGTCGTATTTCGCACCTCCGCGCGAAACTGCGGCGGCGTCTCCTCCTGGAGGATCGCTTCGCCGGCAATCCAACCGACCATGCCCAGGATCAGCAGTGCGGAGATGATCCCCGTTACCCACTCCAGCCAATGCGGTTGGCTGGCTTCGGTGTGGCGGTTCTTCGAGGTGACGGTCATGGCATGTCCTCAGAGGATGAGACGGGCAGCCGCAGCGCCTATCGATGCAGGAAAGCCCAATACAATCACCGACATCAGGATCTGCATCGCCTCCAGGTGGTCCAGACGGCCGAAGGTCCACAGGACGTAGAGACTGATCCCGATCGCGACGATGTAGCCAGGCAGAGTGAAGCGGACAAAGGCGTGCCAGCGGGGAGTATCTTCGCTCAGTTCGTGCGTACCCCGAAAGGCGACGGCATAGACGAAACCATGCATGAGCAGGATCGACGTCGCCAACGTGGCGATGGCGTGCCAGGGCGTCATCTTGAAGCTGATCAGTATGATTTCCTCCGTCGGCGCTACGTTGAGGCTCAGAAACAGCGCGCCGATCGCCATCATGAAGAGTTCGCGACCATAGCTGGTATTCGCGTCAGCTTCCTTCTCCTCCTCATCATCATCATCCGACGCCTCCCTCTGCCCGCCGAGTTGCGACCTGCCAAGCAAGGCGCCGATGCTTGCGGGAACGGACTGGATGGCCGTTTTACCCAGGATGTCGTGCGGCGAGATGTTGCCTTCCACAACGCCGAGCAAGGTCAGCACGGCCGCACTCACGACGATGGCGATCCCATAAGCAATGGTCGCGTCCCGGATTGCCTCCCGCCAGGTAAACGTCTCCTCGAACCCGATCCTGTGAGCGAGGACTACGAGCAGCGGCATGTTGACGAGCAGAAGAAGGAGGAGCCGGTAACGCTCGATGTAAAAGCCGAGAAACCAGAGCTCCATTGTCATCAGCATCGGAATGCCAAAGATCAGGGCGCCGGCGGCACCCCGGGCGAGCCCGACGAGCAGATTATGCGAGAGATCGCCATCATCTGATCTATCGTTCCCGTTCCCGCTCCGGTTGCGCGAGGCCGCCTGGGTCATCAGTCAAATTTCCGGGCGATCTTCCATGTCTTGATCTTGTGCATGTCCAGCCTCCGGATGCTCCCCTGACCTCACATCTAGGTAGCCGCCGCTCGATATCCGTCAAGATCAGGAGGCATTCGGGATCGTCCGCGGAGAACGGGCGTCTGAAGACGTTTGCGATGACGCAGAAAGGTCGTCCATCGGCGTTATGGGCCGCATTGCTTCCAGAACTACCGGTCGAGGAAGTTTTGCCACTGACGCTCGCCCAACAGGCAGTCGGTTGGTTCGCTCGCAATTCTGCGGACATCCGGCTCGGGAACCGTGCCGCTGACCTCCATCACGAGCTTGCGCCGGACGGCAGTTGCAAAATCCTCCATCTCGTGGACCGGAAGAACAAAGGAGCCGGGGCCGCCGATGACGCAGTCGCCGTAATACTCGTCAAGCTTGGCTGCTCCACCGGACGGACGCAACATGATGGCAAGACCGTTGATGATGATGCCGGCCTCGACAGCCTTGTCCCGGATAGGCTCGATCGGCTGCCCCACATTGTTCGGTCCGTCGCCGGAAACATCAATGACCTGTCTCATCCCGGTGAAGCCATTGGAAATCAGCATGGTCGCACCTTCGGCAACCGCCGCCGAGATCGACGTCCGGCGCTGTGTTATGATCGGCCGCTCCTGCACCTTCGCGGCGAAGGCTTCGGCATCCGCAGCCGTTTCGATCA
>DASUPM010000439.1:0-2095 GCA_036281095.1 Pseudorhizobium sp. | reverse complement strand
CACGACTACGAGTGCGGGCATGTCGAGGAGGTGAGAACGATCATCAAGGACGCCGGCGTGCAACTGCTCGAAGGCCAGGCCGTGGAGATCAATGGTGTCGGCTTCGCCGGCGTCAAGGGATTTGCCGGCGGGTTCGGCCGCTACATGCTCGGCTCCTTCGGGGAGCCGGCCATCAAGGCGATGGTCGCCGAAAGCGTCGAGGAGACCATGCGCCTGGAAAACGCGCTGCGTCAGGTGCGGTCGGAACGGGCGCTGGTGGTGCTGCACTACGCGCCGATCCCTGAAACCATCGTCGGCGAGCCGCAGGAAATCTTTCCCTTCCTGGGCTCGTCGCGGCTGGCGGAGACGATCGACCGCTTTCCCGTGACCGCCGTGGTGCACGGTCACGCACATCGCGGTACCTACGAGGGCAAGACGCCCGGCGGCGCACCGGTCTATAACGTCGCCTCGCATGTCGAGAAACCGACGGGCCGACCCTACGCGCTGCTGGAACTGTGACGGATCAGGAACCTATACGACTTTGGCCGGTTGGTCGTTCGAACCGAGGAGACGCGCCATGACACAGAACGGGTCACATCCCGAACAGGAGCCGGCTGAAGGCTCCCGCAAGATCGTCGAGCGTGAACTCGCCCGTCAGGACGAGAAAACGAAGGAAAGCGACCGCGAGAAAAAAGACGAGGATGACGGGGCCGGTCATCGCCCGGCCTGAATCGCTTGGTGTTGTCTGGGCCGCGGTGAGCACCGACGCAGCCTGGGCTCCAGCATAAGCGCTTCTTGTCGCAAGGCGTGGAACTAGCCCCCTCCTCGCCCGTTTGAACGTCTCTTTCACAGGGGCGCATTCATGACATCTGCAGTCCAATCGGTAAGCGAGCTTCATGCATTTCCAAAGACATGGGGGGCCGAGTTCACCGCCGCCGGCGAAGTAAGGTTCCGGCTGTGGGCGCCCGGCCAGCAGCAGGTGGTCCTGCGGTTGGGCACGAGCGAGACGCCGATGAGCCGCAGCGACGACGGCTGGTTCGAACTTCTCGCGACAGGCGTCGCTCCCGGAACGGAATATGCCTTCGTGCTCGCCGACGGAACGGCGATCCCCGACCCCGCCTCGCGCGGTCAGAAAGACGAGGTCAACGGAGCCTCGCTTGTCATCGATCCCACCAGTTACGAGTGGCAGAACGCCGGCTGGCCTGGCCGTCCATGGGAGGAGGCGGTTATCTACGAGCTTCATGTCGGCACCTTCACCGAGGAGGGAACCTTTCGCGCCGCGACGGAGAAGCTGGCGCATCTGAAGGATCTCGGCATCACGGCCGTCGAGATCATGCCGGTCGCGCAGTTCGGCGGCAATCGCGGCTGGGGCTATGACGGCGTCCTGCTCTACGCGCCCCATAGCGCCTACGGCACGCCCGAGGACATGAAGGCCTTCATCGATGCCGCCCACGGCCATGGACTGATGGTGCTTCTGGACGTGGTCTACAACCACTTCGGTCCCGAGGGGAACTACCTTCCCCTGCTGGCACCGGGCTTCTTTCATCCGGAAAAACAGACCCCCTGGGGTGCGGCAATCGCCTACGAAACCGAACCTGTGCGCCGCTTCTTCGTTGAAAACGCGCTCTACTGGCTGGGCGAGTACCAGTTGGACGGGCTCCGTTTCGACGCGGTCGACCAGATTGGAGACGATCGGTCGGAGAAGCACGTCCTCCTGGAGATCGCCGAGCGCATCCGTGCCGAGTTTCCGGATCGGCACATTCACCTGACGACGGAAGATTCCCGCAACGTGACCTTCCTTCATCAGCGTGCCGAGGACGGCGCTGTCCCGCATTTCACCGCGGAATGGAACGACGATTTCCACAATGCCATCCATGTTTACGCCACCGGCGAGACCGATGGCTACTACAAGGATTTCGCTCAACGGCCGGAGCGTCACGTGGCGCGGGCGCTTGCCGAAGGTTTCGCCTATCAGGGCGAGGTTTCCAGGCACAGCGGCGAGGCCCGCGGCGTCGCCAGCACCGGACAGCCGCCGGCCGCCTTCGTCGATTTCATCCAGAACCACGACCAGGTCGGCAACCGCGCCTTCGGCGACCGCCTGCTGACGCTCGCCGGT
>DASUPM010000438.1:0-3581 GCA_036281095.1 Pseudorhizobium sp. | reverse complement strand
GAATTCTGCGAGAAGTTCGTCGAGCTTGTGCTCTCGCCGGTCGCGATCCGTATCGTGGACTTCCAGCACGGCGCGGATGTTCTGCTCCACCGTCAGGCCGCGGAAGATCGAGGCCTCCTGCGGCAGGTAGCCGACGCCGAGACGGGCGCGCCGGTACATCGGCATGCCGGTGACCTCGTTGCCGTTGATGGCGATCATGCCCTCGTCGACGGGAACGAGCCCGGTGATCATGTAGAAGCAGGTGGTCTTGCCCGCGCCGTTTGGTCCGAGAAGCCCCACCGCTTCGCCCCGGCGCACGACGAGCGAGACGCCGTTGACGACGCGGCGCGTGTCGTAGGTCTTCGACAGCCCGTGGGCGACGAGCGTTCCGTCATAGCGGGCCTTGTCGCGCGCGGTGAACGGTTCGCGTGCGGCAGGCTTCTTCGCCAGCATTTTCGACAGGGAGAGTTTCACAATGCTGCCGTCGTTACTGCTGCGGTCGCGACTTCGGATCGAGCAGGATCTCGACCCGGCCGCCGCAGGCGTCGAGTTTGGCTTCGCCGGTCTCCATCAGGACGGTGAGCTTGCAGCCCTTGAACACGTTCGGCCCTTCCGACAGCACCACCTGGTCGCCGGAGAGGACGAAGGTCTGGCTGGCCATGTCGAACTCGCCCTTCTCTGCCGTGGCCTGCTGTTCGCCGGATGTCAGGAAGACCTTGTCGTCGAGGTAGATCTTGTCGATGTCGGCGTTGCCGGCCGTCATCGAACCGCCTTCGCCCGTGTAGAGTACCGTCATCTTGCCGGCGCGCATCGTGGTGGTGCCCTGCACCACCTTCACGTTGCCGGTGAAATAGGCCTTCTTCTCCTGCTCCTTGATCTCCAGCTGGTCGCTTTCGATCTGGATCGGCTCGTCGTTGGAGAGCTTCAGCCCTTCCATCTGGCTGGTCGTGTTCTGCGCCGAAGCCGGCGCTGCTGCCAGACAAAGGAGTGCGGCCGTGAACAGGGAGGCTGAAATCGTTTTCGATCGACGAGAGGTCATGATGGCCGGCTCTAGTTGCCCTGGTTGCGGATGGCGGATGCTTGGATGTTCACCCGAACCTGTCCGGAAAAGGTGATGGTTCGTCCCTTATCCGCTATATTGAGTGACTGCGCAACAATGGACGCCTGCTCCGTCGTGATGGAGACCGGATCCTCTGTGTCGAGGGTGCCGGCGACCACGTCCAGGTCAGCGGACTGGAACTTGGCGGTCGTGCCGTTCGAGAGGTTGACGTCGAAGGGCGCGGTCATCTGCATCCGGTCGGTCCCGCGGTCGAAGATGCCCGCGGTTGCAACGACGCGCGCGATCGTGTCTTCGTTGACGGGGACCGCGGCCTTGACGTTCTCCAGCGTGATCATGTTGGGGTTCTCGATGTCCTGCAGGGCGCGCTCCGCCGTCATGGAATAGCTGATGCCGTCGTCGTTGCGACCGGCGATTGCGGGGCTTTCCATGACGATCTTGCCGTTTTCGATCCGCGCGCTCTCCACCGAAAGGTTTTCCGGAAGATAGGCGCGGATGACGGAGACGCCGATGAAGAGGAGCGAGATCACGCAGGCGCTGATCGGCAGCCACACCCTGAGCCTGCGGACGAGCGCGGAATGGCGCACGGCGGCGTCATAAGCGTCGCCCGGCGCCGGTCCCGCAAACGCAGGTACAGGTGATTTAAGCAGTCGTTGCAGCATCGGCAGTACGTTGTTTCCAGGGCCCCGCAAGTCGGTCAATGCCGCCCGGGCGGCGAGCGGGATGGCTTCCGTATTCTCAGGCAATATGGTTTTTATGTATCAACAAACAATAACGGCCAACATAAAAACGTGATAGCCGTCGCGCATAAGTGGCATTTGGCTGATGCCGCGTCGGAAAGCAAGGGACACCCATGGACCAACTGGCAATCCTCGATCGTCGCCGGCTGCGGCGCAAGCTGACCTTCTGGCGCGTTCTCGCGCTGCTCGTGATCGTCGGCCTCGGCTTCTCGCTTTACCGAATGGGTGCCGGCGAGGGCGGTGCGGCCGCCCCGCATGTCGCGCAGGTGAAGATCTCCGGCATGATACAGGACGACACCGAGCTTCTGGAGAGGCTGGACGAGATCGCCGAAAGCTCGAGCGCCAAGGCGCTCGTTGTTTCCATCTCCTCGCCGGGCGGAACGACCTATGGCGGCGAGCGCATTTTCCGGGCCATCCGGGCCGTGGCCGAGAAGAAGCCCGTCGTCTCGGATATTCGCACCCTGGCGGCCTCGGCAGGCTATATGATCGCCACGGCCGGTGACACGATCGTTGCCGGGGAGAATTCCATCACGGGCTCCATCGGCGTCATCTTCCAGTATCCGCAGATCGCCGAGATGATGGACAAGCTCGGCGTGTCGCTCGAGGAGATCAAGTCGGCGCCGCTGAAGGCGGAACCTTCCCCCTTCCATCCTCCGAGCGAGGAAGCCCGGCAGATGATCCGCTCGATGATCATGGACAGCTACGACTGGTTCGTCGATCTCGTGGCCGACAGGCGCGGGCTGTCGCGCGAAGAGACGCTTCGGGTCGCGGACGGCGCCATCTTCACCGGTCGCCAGGCGCTGCAGGCGAAGCTGGTCGATACGCTCGGCGGCGAGAAGGAAATCCGCTCCTATCTGGAAAGCGAGGGCGTCAGCCAGGATCTGCCGATGGTGGAGTGGAAGGATGGCGGCGACGATTCCTCGCTCTGGTTCGCACGCAGCATGGCCGAGTTTGTCCGGCTGACCGGACTGACCGGGATCTTCGGTCCTGCTGCCCTGCGGCCATGGGGAGGCGAGAAGTTGTTCCTTGACGGTCTTGTCTCGGTTTGGCAGGTTGGCGGCGAGTGAAAGTCTAGATTTTTCAGGGGGCAAAGGTGATCAAGTCCGAACTGGTGCAGATCGTCGCGTCGCGCAACCCGCACCTCTACCACCGCGACGTCGAGAACATCGTGAATGCGGTTCTGGACGAAATTACCGACGCTCTGGCGGGGGGCAACCGTGTCGAGCTGCGCGGCTTCGGCGCCTTTTCGGTCAAGAACCGGCCATCCCGCTCCGGCCGCAATCCGCGCACCGGCGAATCCGTCTTCGTCGAAGAGAAGTGGGTGCCATTCTTCAAGACCGGCAAGGAGTTGCGCGAGCGGCTCAATCCGGGCATGGGCGACGAGGCGGATTGAGGCGCATCGACGCGCCTCGGGCAGATACTCTTGAAAGGCGCCGCGAGGCGCCTATTCTGCCTCCGGAAGGCGCAAGGTGCCGAGGTTGACACGAGGCGGAGAGACATGACGAGGCTCAAGAAGATACTCACCCTGGTGATCCTGGTCCCGCTCGGCATCCTCCTGATCGTTCTTTCCGTGGCCAATCGTCAAAGCGTCACGCTGGCGCTCAACCCCTTCCGGCCGGACGACGGCGTGCTGTCTCTGACCGCTCCCTTCTTCCTCTTTCTCATGCTGTCGCTGATCCTCGGCATGTTGATCGGTTCTCTCGGCACCTGGTGGACCCAGGGCCGCTACCGCCGCCAGGCTCGCATCGAAGCCCGGGAAGCGGTGAAGTGGCACAAGGAGGCCGACCGGCAGAAGAGCCAGTCCG
>DASUPM010000437.1:0-2953 GCA_036281095.1 Pseudorhizobium sp. | reverse complement strand
TATGTCAGCCATTCCGTGTCCGAGGTGGCGCGTCTTGCCGAGCGGGTCGTGCTGATGCGGGATGGCAAGGTTGCAGCGGTCGGAACGGCTGGAGAGATATTGGCCGGCCGCAGCAGATCGGCGGCAGACCGCCGGGAGGCTGGCAGCGTCCTTTCCGGCTCGATCGCCAGCATCGATGCGGCGACCGGTCTCGCAACGGTGCGCCTGGCCGGTGCCTCCCTGCTGGTGCCGGAGGCTGGACTGCACCCGGGCAAAGCTGTCCGCCTGCTTGTGCCGGAGCGCGACGTGATGATCGCCACGATCGAACCAGTGGGCTTGAGCGCGCTGAACGTCCTGCGCGGCAGGGTCGTCTCCATCGACGAAGACGAGACGCGGACGGTCCTCGTGCGCATGTCGTGCGGGGGCGACCAAATATCTGCGCGAATTACCTCCTATTCGGCCGGCCGGCTGAAGCTCGCCGTTGGTCAGGAAGTTTTCGCCGTCATCAAATCGGTTGCGCTGGAGCGATAAGGCGTAACGGGCAGGAGCAATGCCGGCGAACTTGGTGCTGGTGAAAGCATTGTGGTTGTTGCAGGATCGGCAGGAAGCGGGAGCTGACACGGCAGGAAGAAGTGCCTGTTCCGGTAAGGGAGGAAGAAGATGACGAACCAGATCGCATTCATCGGTCTCGGGAACATGGGCGGCCCCATGGCCGCCAACCTGGTCAAGGCGGGCCACCGTGTCTCCGGCCATGACCTGTCGCCTCAAAGCCGGGAGGCTGCGGAGGCAAGCGGCCTGTCGCTGGCCTCAAGCGCCGCAGAGGCCGTCAAGGATGCGGATGTCGTCGTGACGATGCTGCCGGCCGGCAAGCATGTGCTGTCGGTCTGGGCGGAGATCATCGACGCGCTCAAGCCTGGCGCGTTGATGATCGACTGCTCGACGATCGACGTGGAGAGCGCCCGCGAGGCACACAGGCTTGCCAAGGAGGCAAGCTGCCTCTCGCTCGATGCGCCGGTATCGGGTGGAACAGGCGGGGCGTCGGCTGCAACCCTGACCTTCATGGTGGGCGGTGCAGAGGAAGCTTTCGCCAGGGGCGAACCGGTCCTGCAGGCCATGGGCCGGCGCATCGTCCACTGCGGCGATGCCGGTGCCGGGCAGGCGGCCAAGATCTGCAACAACATGATCCTCGGCATCACCATGGCTGGCGTCTGCGAGGCCTTCGTGCTGGGTGAGAAACTCGGCCTGTCCCATCAGGCCCTGTTCGATGTTGCCTCCACCTCGTCAGGGCAATGCTGGTCGCTGACGACCTACTGCCCTGTGCCCGGCCCGGTCCCGACCTCTCCCGCGAACCATGGCTACAAGCCCGGCTTCGCCGCAGCGCTGATGCTGAAGGACCTGAAGCTTTCCCAGGAGGCAGCGGCTGCGGCGGGTGCCGCCACCGACATGGGAGCGCTGGCCGCGCGGCTCTACGAGACGTTCAACGAAACGGGCCATGGCGGCGACGATTTCTCCGGACTGATCAACTTCCTGCGCGAGAACCGTTAGCGCCATTGGCCGCGGTCTCTTCGCTCAGTCTTCGGAATAGCGCTCTTCCGACCATGGGTCGCCGCGCATGTGGTAGCCGTTCTGCTCCCAGAAGCCGGCCCGGTCGCCGGACAGGAACTCGATGCGGTGGAGCCATTTCGCGCTTTTCCAGAAATAGAGATGCGGGACGACCAGGCGGACCGGGCCGCCATGGTCCGCCGTCAGCGGCTTCCCCTCCCAGCGATGAACGATCATCGCATCCTCGGCCGCGAAATCGGAGAGCAGGAGATTGGTTGTATAGCCGTCATAGCTCGTCAGCATGACCGCTGTTGCTTCCGGCTTGGGATCGACGGCTTCGAGGAAATCGCGGGTGGTTATGCCGGTCCAGTGGTTGTCGTAGCGGGACCAGGTCGTCACGCAGTGAATATCGGACTGCAATTCCGTTTGCGGCAAGGCGAGAAGCGCGTCCCAATCGAAGGTCGCCGGGTTGTTCACGAGCCCGCGTACGTCGAGACGCCACTGGCCCGTCGTCACCTGCGGCTGTTGGCCGAGATCAAGGACCGGCCAGTTCCCGACGAGGTGCTGGCCCGGCGGCAGTCGATCGGCTTCGGGTCGTGAAACGCGGCCCGTGAGAAAGCGGCCCTCTTCGGCCCATTTCCGCTTGGTTCGGGTGAGTTTGATTTCTTCCGTCCGCATGGGATCGTCGGCCATGAAGCGTCCTTCCATCGTGTCTCGTCCCCTTGCACGCGCCGATAATCTGGTAAATGACTGGGCAAATCAACTCGCCATACGCCGCCTCGGCTACCAATCCGGAATGCCCAATGCCCTCTTTCAATCCGCTCGTCGAAACCCTTGCGCCCCCTCCGGTGCCCTCGGTCTTTGCCTGGACCCGCGCCTATGACGGCTCCCAGGGGCCGCTGATCGATCTGTCTCAGGCCGTGCCGGGCTACCCGCCTCATCCGGCCATGCTGGCGCTTCTGGCCGAGACGGCGGGCTCCACCGCCTATTGCGGATATGGACCGATCGAAGGGGAGGCGGATCTTCGAGGCGCCTATGCCGACCATGTGAGCGCAATTTATCGTGCCCGGATCGGCAGCGAGAACATACATGTCACGTCGGGATGCAACGAGGCTTTCGTCAGTGCCGCCATGGCCGTCGCAGGGCCCGGCGCGACCGTTCTGATGAGCAATCCCTTCTATTTCAACCACGAGACGACGCTCTCGATGATGGGTGTGAAGATCCGCACCGTCGCCTGCGCGGCCGAGGATGGTTTCGTGCCGCGGATCGAGGCGCTCGAGGCCGCGATTGCCGAGGACGTGCGCGCGCTGGCGCTGGTGTCGCCCAACAATCCCACCGGTGCGATCTACCCCGCCGACCTGCTTCTGCAGATATTCGAGTTGTGCCGCGAACGGGATATCTGGCTGATCCTCGACGAGACCTATCGGGATTT
>DASUPM010000436.1:0-3313 GCA_036281095.1 Pseudorhizobium sp. | reverse complement strand
CCGCTGAAAACTCAGCCGTTTGGCGCCGGCAATTTGCTTAACGGGACGGGCCGCGAAGGCCGATCCGGGGCTTGTCGTCTTCTGGCCGGATTCCGTGTTGCGGTGTCGTGGCGAACCGGCAACACCTCGTGGCGGTTCAGGAAAGCTCCGAGAGGATGAGGGCCAGGAGGAAACCCGCTCCGGTGGCCACCGCCGACGACTGCTCGTATTGTCGCGCCTCCGCTTCGGGAATGAGGTCGGTGACGGTGAGATAGAGCATGCCGCCGGCGCCGGTGGCGAACAGAAAGCCCAGTGCCGGCTTCGGCAGGCCCCGCAGCAGAAGCCATCCCGCCAGCGCCGAGACGAAAAGCGAGATGCCGATCAGCGAGGTCCACTTCAGAATGCGCCGCCGCGCATGCTCCTGCCGCTCGCTCCACATCAGTTCACCGATGCTCATCGCCTCGCTGATATTGTCGATGCAGATCGCCAGCGCGACGACCAGCGCCACGCTGGGATCGACTGCAGCCCCGACACCGATGGTGATCCCCTCGATGATCTCCTCGCTGCTGGTGGCGCCCGCCAGAACGGCCGCATTGCTGCCGAGCGGCCGCTTGCGCTTCAGCGCCCGTTCGACCTCTTCCCTCTCGCTGGCCTCGGGGCCGGCCATCTGCCCGCGGTTGACGTAGAAATCCAGTCCGTAGATGGCGGCAAATCCGGTTGCGAAACCGAGGCACACGAGCGCCAGGGAGCCGAGCTCCAGTGCTTTCGGAATCATTTCGAATGCGAAGGTGCCCAAGAGAATTCCGGCGGCGAAGCCGACGGAGATCGACAGGAGGAGGGAGGAGGGTCTCAGCCAGATTGCGAGCACCCCGCCGACGGGCGAGGCAAGGCCAGCAACCGCCGCCATCAGCAGGATGGTGAGAAATGACCCGTCCATGACGCCACCCGGAATGCGAAAGGTTTCGCTGGAGGCGCTAACCGTGGAAGTCGGAGATTGTTTCCGCCACCGGACAGCGGCGTCGCGTCAGCCTCTCTGGCCCTTGGCGATCGGCTCCTGATAGGTGAAGCCCATGTCCCACGGGAAATAGATCCAGGTGTCCTGGCTTACCTCGGTCACGAAGGTATCGATGGTCGGGACACCTTTCGGCTTGGCGTAGACGCAGGCGAAATGCGCTTTCGGCAGCATCTCCCGCACTTCCATTGCCGTCTTGCCGGTGTCGGTCAGGTCATCGACCACCAGGACGCCTTCGCCGCCATTGACCGCAAGATCTGCCGTAATGCCCTTCAGAAGGTTCATTTCTCCCTGGTTCACGTAGTCGTGGTAGGAAGCGATGCACACCGTCTCGATCAGCCGGATGTTGAGTTCCCGGGAGATGATCGCAGCGGGCACGAGACCGCCGCGGGTAATGCAGACGATGGCGCGGAACTTCTGGTCCAGGCCGGCCAAGCGCCAGGCAAGGGCCCGGGCATCGCGATGGAACTGGTCCCAGGAGACAGGAAAGGCTTTTTCAGGAAGAGACATGACAGGGCCGTTTTGCGAGAGCACAGAAGTGCGACCGCTATTAGCCGGTATGGCAAGGGGAAAGCAAGCCGGTGAAAGTTCGATCAGCGTGACATCAGCGACAGGGCCGTCATCGATTCCAAGAGGCTGCGGGTGACGCCACCGAACAGCATTTCCCACCACCGCGACGTCCCGTAGGCGCCCATCACCAGAAGGTCGACGCTGTTGTCGACGAGGCGGTTCTCGATGGCCGTCGATGCCGACACGCCGCCTCCTTCCTGGCTCGTCAGGGTAACATTGACGCCGTGGCGGGAAAGCGCGCCCGCCAGTTCGATCCCGGTCATGTCCGGGGCCTGATTCGGACGTTCCGGCGGATTCACGCAGAAGACCTCGACGGCCTCTGCAATCTTGAGAAACGGCAGTGCGTCGAATGCGGCCCGGGCAGCCTCGCGGGAACCGTTCCAGGCGATCATGACACGCCGGATCTCCTTCGGTTCCGTCATGAAATAGGGCACGAGCAGCACCGGCCGGCCACTGTCGAAAAGCAGGTTTTCCAGATCCGAGCGGCCTTCGTGGGCCGGATCACCCTGGCTTGCGATGACGAGGTCGGCAGCGCGAATCGTCTCCATGGCGGAGGCGGCACCGTAGCCGGCGGAGGACATAAAGCTGCGCCACTCCGCAGGACGGCTGTCGCGGGCGGTGCGCTCGTTGAAGATCTTGTGGATTTCCGCCGTCTCACGCTTTGCGGCTGCCTGCAGAGCCTCGATTGCGGCAGGATCGGGTATCTCCATCGGCGCGATCAGGGGAACGCTAGCCAGCGTCTCTGCGTGAACGGCCAGCACATGGGCGTCGAAACGCGCTGCCGCAGCAAGAGCGAAATCGGTGACAGGGGCTGCATGCGCAGGCGTGTCGAGAATGGCAACGATCGTCTTGTAGGTCATGGCTCTCTCCTGATCTCAAGCTTGGCCGGCGCAGCCAGTGTGCGGATACAGCCTGTTCCCTTCATTGATCGTGGTCAACTGCGTGATTTCGCCCCGGATCAGGCGTCGGACGAGAGGCCCGGCGGCATGTGCTTCTCCCCGAGCTGCCGAACCATCAGCATCACGGCCTCCGCCGCAGGGTCCAGATCCTCCTGGCGACGGGCGCGGACGACGATCTCGGTCGAGAACCGCTGTCCGTCATATTTGGGATAGGAGCCGATGCTCGTTGCCGGATGCGCCTTCTGGATGGCTGCGAGCGCGGTGCCGATATCGCCCTCGCCGAACGGGCAGGGAAGTGCCCGGGAGAGCATTTTGGCGCCTGTCCGCAACTCGGCCACCACATTGTCCAGCATTGCCTGGAAAACCTGCGGCACGCCCGCCATCACATAGACGTTTCCGACGACGAAGCCCGGTGCCGTGGACACGGGGTTGGCGATGTGGCGGGCGCCCTCCGGCATGCGCGCCATGCGCTGCCGGGCTTCGGTGAATTCCATTTCGCGCCTCTGGTACATCTCTCCCAGCAGCCGCATGGCGTCCGGATCGTGGACGCAGGGCAGCCCGAACGCCCTGGAAACCGCGTCGGCCGTTATATCGTCGTGCGTCGGGCCGATGCCGCCGGAGGTGAAGACGTAGTCCCAGCGTGCCCGCAGAGCGTTCAGCGCTTCCACGATCGCCTCCTCCTCGTCGGCGACGATGCGGATCTCCTTGAGGTCGATGCCGCAGATCGAAAGCACGTCGGCGAGGTGGCCGATGTTCTTGTCCTTGGTTCTGCCGGAGAGAAGTTCGTCGCCGATGGCAAGCATTGCCGCGGTGACGACTGTGAGCGATGAGGAAGACTGAGTCATGACGCGCC
>DASUPM010000435.1:0-9198 GCA_036281095.1 Pseudorhizobium sp. | reverse complement strand
TCCCATGTCGCCAACATTCTCTGCTACCTCGGGCCGCGTCTGGGGCTCGCTCCCGCGGACGAGGCATCCCGCTTTTTTGCCCAGGGGCTGCAGTTGACGATCACCGACTTCGTCACCGAAATCCACGACACGCATCATCCGCTCGGCATCGACGATTATTACGAAAGCCAGAAGGAAGAGGCCCTCGCACGCAGCCGGAGCTTCCTCGCTTCACGCCTGCCGAAGTTCATGGGCTATTTCGAGAACATCCTGGCCAGCAATCCGGACGGGCCCCGGTTCGCCGTCGGCAACAGTGCCAGCTACGTCGATTTTTCGCTGTTCCAGCTCATCGAGGGTCTAAGGTATGCCTTTCCGAGACGGATGAGGAGCTTCGAGAAGGAAATCCCGCTGCTCGGCGCGCTCCACGACGGCATCCGCGAGCGGCCGAACATCGGATCCTATCTCGCCTCGGATCGGCGGCTTGGCTTCAACGAGTCGGGCATCTTCCGCCACTATCCCGAACTCGATCAGGACTAGGAACTCCGCCGGATCAGTCGATGACAGCGCAGGCAAGGCGCTTGCCCGCATCCCCCGATGGCTGGCTCTGGTAGTCGTCCGTGCCGCCATGGATCATCAACGCCCGGCCTTTGATGCCGTTCTCGTCCTCGCCAAGCGTAACGAAGCTGTTGAAGACCTGCGCCCGCAGAGTACCGTCGGTGCCGACATACTGGTTGGGCATGTCTCCCGCATGCGGACCATCGGCGCTCTTGTAGCCGTGCTCCTTGTCCTCGGGGTTGAAATGCCCGCCGGCGGATTCGTGGCCGGTCGCGTGGTCGCAGGTTCCCATCTCGTGGACATGGAAGGCGACCCATTGCCCGGCCGGCAATCCCGTCACCTCGATTTCGATCAGCACCCCTTGCGGACTTCCGGAAAGCGTCGCAGTGCCAGCCTCAGATCCATCTGCACCCACGAAATTCGCGCTGGCCGTGCCGGCATCCTGCGCCATCGCTGCACTGCAGACCAGAGCCGAAACGGCAGCCGTCGCATAAAGCAGTTTCATCATCGTTATCCTCCTCCTTCTGATCTCGGCGGCGCCACGTCAGGTGACGTCTTCGCCCAGCTCCTGCAATATCTGGTGGCGGGCCCGGTTGAGCCGGCTCTTCACGGTACCAACGGCGCAGTCGCAGATCTCGGCGGCCGCTTCGTAGCTTTCTCCGAGAATGGCAACCAGCGTGAGAACCTCGCGGTAGTGCGGCGGCAGCTTCTGCAGGGCCCGCTGCACCTCCTTGGCGCGCGCACTCATCTCCTGCGTGGCCGGCATCGGCGTATCACCGGAAACCGGCTCCTCCGTTCCCGGCGCCTCCCTGCCCAGCACCTTGGAACGGGTATAGAAGGTATTGCGCATGATCGTGAAGAGCCAAGACTTGAGCTTGGTGCCGGGCTCGAACTTGTCGAGGTTCGCCAACGCCTTCATCAGGGTTTCCTGCACGAGATCGTCGGCATCCGTGGGATTCTTGCAAAATGTACGGGCAAACGCTCGGAGAGCCGGGATGAGCTTTACAATGTCTGCACGTGCAGGATCACGACTCATCTGTGATTCAGACACCGTTGCCTACCTCTCCAAGTCGATGGCGGGAATGACGGTGGCAAACGCGCGCTTCTCCTCTTTGGTTCCGCCCGACAAAGTGTTTGGTCACCGAAGTGCAGGCACGAACGGAGACTGCGGAACAAAGTTCCCCCAGCCCCTGTTGATAAGGCTTTCGAGGAGTTCGTGTCGTGGCACCGCGTGCAAACTGGAAAGGCTACCTGAAGGTTGGTGAACTGAGCTGCCAGGTGGCGCTCTACACGGCGGCCTCGACCTCCGATCGGGTCAGCTTCCACATCATCAACCGAGAGACCGGCCATCGCGTTCATCGGCAGCTCGTCGATGCCGATACCGGACGCGAGGTGGAGAGTGACGACATCGTCAAAGGGTATGAGGTCGCCAGCGGCGAGTACGTGATCCTGGAGCCTGACGAGGTCAAGGCGGCTGTTCCGCAGAGCGACAAGACGCTGGAACTGGAGACGTTCATTCCCTGCGGCGACGTCGATACGCTCTTCCTCGACCGCCCGTATTATCTGGCTCCGGCGGACAAGGCCGCCTCCGACGTCTTCAACCTGATCCGCAAGGGACTGGAACAGAAAAACGTGGCCGCGCTGGCACGTACCGTGCTCTTTCGACGGCTCCGCACCCTGCTGATAAGGCCGAACGAAGAAGGATTGATCGCCAGCACCTTGAACTATGACTACGAAGTGCGGCCGGCGAAGGAGATTTTCTCAGACATCGCGGAGTTCAAGATCGAAGGTGAAATGCTCGATCTTGCCGAACACATCATCGATACGAAGCGCGGGGAATTCGATCCCACGGAGTTCGATGACCGCTATGAGGCGGCTCTGGCGGAATTGATCCGGGCGAAGATCGATGGACGCGAGCTGCCGAAGAGGCCGAAGCCGCAGGAGAAGAAGGTCTCCAACCTCCTCGACGCTCTCCGTCAAAGCGCGGGCGCGACCCGTTCCCGCGGAGGGAAGGCTACGGGCGGAAAGAAGGCGACCGCGAGCAAGAAGCCTGTGCATAAGCCGAAGGTCGCGGCATCCCAGAGAAAGGCCGGATGACCATGGGGCTCCAATCCTACAACCAGAAGCGCAATTTTAGCGTCTCGCCCGAGCCGAGGGGCAAGAAGGCCAAATCGGGCGGCAGCAGCTTCGTGATCCAGAAGCACGCAGCGCGACGCCTCCACTACGATTTCCGCCTGGAGATGGAGGGCGTCCTGAAAAGCTGGGCCGTCACCCGCGGCCCCAGCCTCGTTCCCGGCGAAAAGCGGTTGGCAGTGCATGTGGAAGACCACCCTCTGGACTACGGCGGCTTCGAGGGCACGATCCCGGAGGGAAACTACGGTGCGGGCGCCGTACTCCTCTGGGACAGAGGCATCTGGGAGCCGATCGGCGACCCGCAAAAGGCCTACAGGAAAGGGCACATGGAGTTCGAGCTCAAGGGCGAGAAACTGGAGGGGCGCTGGCATCTCGTGCGGATGGCGAACCACGACGGAGAGAAGCGCGAAAACTGGCTCCTCATCAAGGGCGAAGACGAGTTTGCGCGCGCCGAAGGCGATGCGGACATCCTGGAGGAAATGCCTCAGTCTGTTTCAAGCGGCCGGCTGATCGAGGAGTTGCAGGGCAAGAAGCCGCCGGCACGAACGTCCCGCAAGGCAGCAACTAAGCCCTCATCACAAGCGACGCCCTCGGACAAGGAACTGAACGGATCCCCGTCGGCAGAGCCGGTAAAATTGAAGGGCGCCAGGAAAAAGGCGATGCCGGATTTCGTCGAGCCGCAGCTTGCCACTTTGGTGAAGAGCGCCCCGACCGGCAAGCGATGGCTGCACGAAATCAAGCTGGACGGCTACCGGCTGCAGGCACGCGTCGAACAGGGCCGGGTACGCCTTCTGACGAGAGCGGGGTTGGACTGGACCCACAAGTTCGGCAAAGACATCGTCGCGGTTCTCGAAAAACTTCCCGTCAGCCGGGCTCTCATCGACGGCGAAATCGTCGTCAACGGCGGTTCCGGCGCGAGCGACTTTTCCCTGTTGCAACAGGACCTCAGCGAAGGGCGCAGCGACCGGTTCGTCTTTTTCGCATTCGACCTGCTCTACCTGAATGGAGCCGACCTGACCGCAGTGCCCCTTGCGGACCGCAAGAAAGCCCTCCAGGGCCTTCTCGATGGAGCCGGCGAGGCGTTGCGATACAGCGAACACGTCACCGACGAGGGCGGTCTTGTGCTCAAGCATGCATGCCGCCTGAGCCTCGAAGGCATCATCTCCAAGGTTTCCGACGCCCCCTACCGCAGCGGCAGGGGGCGCGACTGGGTAAAGTCGAAGTGCTCCGCGCGCCAGGAATTCGTCGTCGCCGGCTATGTCCCCTCCTCCGTATCGAGCAAGGCGATCGGCTCCCTGGTGATGGGCTACTACGAGGATGGCAAGCTCAGGCATGCCGGACGGGTCGGCACCGGCTACAGCAGCAAGGTTGCCCAATCACTCTTTCTCCAGCTCGACACCCTGCGGGTGGAGAAGAGCCCGTTCGATGAGAAACTGACGGCCGTCGAAAGAAAGGATGCCGTCTTCGTCAAGCCGGAACTCGTGGCGGAGGTAGAATTCAGGGGCTGGACGGCGGATTCCCACATCCGCCACGCCGCCTTTCGCGGCCTGCGCGAAGACAAGCAGGCAAAGGACATCGTTCGGGAAGGCGGACCGATGAAGACTTCGGGCGAACATGCGCAACAGCCAGCAAAACGCACCGTCACCCTCACCCATCCGGACCGCGTCTACTGGCCCGATGCGGGCGTCACCAAGGAAGGGCTGGCGGATTACTACGTTCAGGTCTGGCGCCGGATGGCCCCCTTCGTCGTCAACCGCCCGCTGGCGCTGGTCCGGGGGCCGGACGGCGTCGGCAAGCAGTTGTTCTTCCAGAAGCACGGCTGGAAAGGCATGAACAGCAAGATCCGCACGGCCAGGGACCCGGCCAATCCTGACGAAGAGGATGTCATCATCCAGGATCTCGACGGCCTTCTGGGCCTCGTCCAGGGCGGCACGCTGGAGATCCATCCATGGGGCTCCACGATTTCCAACTGGGAAAAGCCCGACATGGTGAACATCGACCTCGATCCCGGCGAGGGTACGACCTGGGAGGACGTGATCGCAGCGGCGCATGAAGTTCGCGATCGTTTCGATGCCCTCGGCCTCACGGGCTTCGTCAAAACCTCGGGCGGCAAGGGGCTCCACGTCGTGGCGCCCGTGAAGCCGAAGGCGGAATGGCCCGACGTCAAGGCGGCCATGAAGGCGCTCGCGGACGGCATGGCGGGGGATAGTCCCGACCTCTACGTCTCGACGATCACGAAATCCAAGCGCAAGGGCAAGATCCTGATCGACTACCTGCGCAACGGACGGGGAGCCACCGCCGTCGCCCCCTATTCCACCCGCGCAAGAGCGGGCGCTCCGGTTTCCATGCCGATTGCATGGGAGGAACTCACCGATGCCATCGGCCCCGCCTACTTCACGGTAAACAACGCGCCGGCACGGCTGGACCAGTTGACCAGCGATCCGTGGGAGGATTTCCGGAAGGCCGAGGCGCCGATCAGAACTGAGGCCCGCGGCAAGAAGCGCTGAGGCTATTTTCCGGACGATTTTCGCTCCGACGCAAGGCTCTTCTTCAGGGCGCTCATGATGTCTATGACGTTGCTGGGCTCCTCCGGCTTCGCTTCGGCGCGCTTCTTGGTCTTCTTGCCCTTTTTCCGCTGCGCTATGATGTCCAGCAGGCTCTCCTGTACCGGATCGTCTGCCATGGACGGCCGCCAGTGGTCGGTCCTCTCGTCGATGAGCTTCTTCATCATGGTCAGGTGCTGCGCGTCGGCCTTCTCGTCGCCGACATTCTCGAAATATCCGCCGGGATCGCGTACCTCGTCGCCGTATCGCAGGGTCCACACGACGATCCCCTTGTCCTTCGGCAGCAGCAGCACTGCCCGTTCCCGCCGGTACATCACCAGCCTTGCAACGCCGCCCGTGTTCGTCCGGGCCATCGCCTCCCGGATCACCGCAAACGCTTCCGCGCTCACGTCGTCGTCTGGTGCCAGATAATGCGGCCTGTCATACCAGACCCAGCCGATGGATTGGGCCGGCACGAAGGTGTCGATATCGATCGTACGCGTGCTCTCTAGGCCCACATCTTCGATTTCCTCGTCTTCGAAGAGGACGTAGTCCCCCTCTCCCTTCTCGTAACCCTTGACCTGGTCCTCGTCCTCTACCGCCTCACCGGTCTCGGCATCGACGTATTGCGAGAGCACGCGGGCGTGCGTCTTACGATTGAGGTTGTGAAACCGGACCTTGCCGCTCTCGGACACGGCAGGCGTCATGGTGACGCGGCAGGTCACCAGCGACAGCTTGAGATAACCCCTCCAGAATGCACGAGGTGCCACGGCTTCGGCCTCCATCCTTCTGGCGCGCAACGAAAGAACGGTGGATTGGTTCCACTTCGGGGACGGAACAATCCCTGCCGCGGGCACGTTCTGCCTCCAACAGAATGGAGGGCAAAGATGGCCAACGACCAGACGAACAATCCCCGGCAGGAAGAGCAAAAGCACGAAACCGAACAGAGCGCCCGGAAAGGCAAGAACCCAGCGGAGTTGGAATCCCAGCTCAACGAAGGTTTGGAAGATACTTTTCCGGCCAGCGATCCGGTTTCGACCACCACCACGTCCATCCCGACGGGCACTCCGCCGCCCCGCCGCTGACCCGGTTCCACCCTACGACGGAGCGGGGGCATGCCAGCCTCCGCACCGTTTTTTGTCACCCGTGACTTTTTCGGGATTTCCGAAGGTCGGCGACTTGCTGTAAGGAGGGCTGGTAGACGCTCGACAGCACCAGTTGGACGACGACCTGAGGAAGGTCGTCAGAGGTCGGAATGGCAAAGAAGATGGATCAGGCTGCAGATGCCGACATCCGCTTGGGGCGGCGTGTCACCCGCAAGGTCTCGGTGCTGCTGAACGAGATCGAGAAGGAACCGGTGCCGGACCGCCTGCTGGATTTGGCCCTGCAGTTGCAGAAGGCCCTTTCGGAGAAGATCGAGACCCAACGCTCCTGATCAGTCCAGCTGCGACGATATGATCGTATCGACCCTGACCGTACCCTCAACCACCTCGCGTGGTCCCTCGGCGGGATGGCGGCCGCTTTCATCCAGAATTACCGTGTAAAGCTTTTCGCTGCGAAAGGCGCTGGCCATCTCGGTGGAGTTCCCTTCCGCGGGAAGGGCATCGATATCGGTAAAATCCAGTTCCGCCGCGCTGGCCACAAAGCGCGCATCGCCAGCGGTCCGAGCCCTTACCACCACCTCGCCCTGCGCAGGCCGGTTCTGCCACTGCGGGTCATCCGGCGATGCGATCGGAACCAGTCTGTAGATCTTCAAGCTTTCCTGCACGTCCACCTCCATCGATCACCGCTGAACGTTCCGACCGTCCTCGGGTTCCAGGAAAGTCGCCGGCGGAACTTTGTTCAACATACGGAGGTTCAGCAATCCAGCATCGATACCGGGGGATATCATGGAGGACCCACGTCACTGCCGTCATCTCTGCGTGGACATGCAGCGGATGTTTGCCGAAGACACACCGTGGAACGTGCCGTGGATGGATCGCGTTCGCGAACCGGTAGCGACGCTATCGGCATCCCGGCCGGCAGAAACCATCTTCACGCGCTTCATTCCGCCTCGTCAGGCTTCGGATGCTTCCGGCACATGGCGCGAATATTACAAGAAGTGGCCGATGATGACGAGGGAGGTGCTTGGCGACGAAAGGGTGGACATCCTGCCGGAATTGCGGGCTCTGGTTCCACCGGCACTGGTTTTCGACAAGCCGATCTATTCTCCGTGGCTCGACGGCCGGCTGCACGCATTTCTGCGGCAGCACGATGTCACGACGCTCGTGATCTCGGGGGGCGAAACGGACGTCTGCGTCATGGCGGCGGTCCTCGGCGCCGTCGACCTCGGTTACTCCATCATTCTCCTGAAGGACGCCATCTGCAGCACCTCGGATCAAACTCATGACGCCTCTCTGGAGGTACTCGGTGGCCGCTTCTCCACGCAGATCCGGATTTCCACGGCGGGTGAAGTGCTCGATTGGTGGAGATGAGCGGAACCTTCTCCTTCGACATGCTGTTTGGCTCTCAACAGGCAGGAAATGGAAGGAGCATGCCATGAAGCATGAGGAGCCGAAAACCGGGCGTCCGGGAGAGACCTCGCAGTGGCCACGATGGGAAGGCCCGGCCGAGAACCGGCCGAGCGGATATCTGCAGGGAGAGGCCAATATCTTCGCGGAGAATTCCGAGCAGCAGAAGCACCAGGGTGTGGCACCTACCGACTACCAGCGCCCAGACGATCACATCCAGAGCGCCGTCAACGAAGCGCTTACCCAGGATACCTTCCTCGATCCAACCAACATCTCGGTCTCCGTCCGCAACGGTCGGGTGACCTTGGACGGGACGGTCTCAAACGAAGCGGATCGCCGCCGCGCCGAAGAATGCGTCTCTCGCGTTCATGGCGTGACGGGATGCCAGAACAACCTGGGATCCAGGCAGTGATCCTTAGACCGTAGGCTGGAGAAGGAGGAAGAGAGAATGGCCGACAAACTCTGGTTCATCGTGGTGGCGCTAGGGCCGCTGCTGCTCGGCGGCGTGATCGCCTACGCGCTCATGCGACGGCGACGTCTCAGCACATTGGAGAAGATCAAGCAGGAGAAGGCGGTGGAACGCCTGTACGACAAACCGGGCGGCGGCCGCGAGCCCACCCTTCACCGTCATTGATCCTTGGCCGGGGCCGGAACCTTTTTTTGGACCTGCTGTTATAGGCCCCGGAAACACCTTCCACCCTAACTCAATCCAGGAGAGCACCAATGGCAAACAAGACCCTCGACGATCTCTTCTATGAGACCCTCAAGGATATCTACTATGCCGAGCGGCAGATCGTGAAGGCTCTGCCGAAGATGGCCCGTGCCGCACAGAGCGAAAAGCTCAAGGCTGCGTTCATGGAGCACAAGGACGAGACTGAAGGACAGATCGAGCGCCTGAAGCAGGTCTTCGAGGCCATTGGCAAGCGCGCGCGCGGCAAGACCTGTGAGGCCATTGAAGGCATCATCGGCGAAGGCGAAGAGATCATGGAAGAGTTCAAGGGCACTCCGGCGCTCGACGCAGGTCTTCTCGCCGCTGCTCAGGCCGTCGAGCACTACGAGATCACCCGTTACGGCACCCTTCGCTCCTGGGCCCAGCAGTTGGGCCATACGGACGCCGCCAGGCTTCTGGAAGAAACGCTCGCCGAAGAAAGCAACACGGACGAGAAGCTGACGAAGCTTGCGGAATCGACGCTGAACGCTGCTGCGCAGAAGGCAGCCTGACGAACGAAGGGATGCGGTGCAGAAGCACCGCATCCCTTCGCATCCGACTGAAAAGCCCGGCACTGCCGGGCTTTTGGTTCAAGTGAGATAGGTTCCTTGCAGGAAGGCTCCGGAGCTGACCGGCAGCATCTCGCCGTTCAGACCCTGAAACCGGAAGACCTTTTTGCGCATTCCCTGCGCCACTTCGGCTTTGGCAGCCTCCACCGCCAGTTCATAGGTGTGGAACGAGCAGTCCGCTTCGACCCCGTTCAAGACAT